>NZ_JBSQYS010000009.1:0-132263 GCF_055140945.1 Sunxiuqinia sp. | reverse complement strand
TCAACAATATTATGGCCAGACTTCCTGAAACGTCCGAATCATGGGTCAATGCGATCCTTTTTGTCATGAACCTGGCCAAATTGCTACAAGTGGCAGAAAGATGGAAAGGTTCTTTTGCGCTCTTCCTTAAAAAAATAAAAGCGGCCATCAAAAACCTGCTGAGATTAGAATTATTTGATGAAAACATTTTGCTGGTTCCAATATCCAACTCATACGGTGTGTAGAAAATCAGCAGACCCTATCTATTTCATTTCCATACCCTCCTCCCTGAGAACATGGAATGCCATCACCTCCGATAAGCCAAAAAGCTGGCCAAGAACCAATTTGATGAGCATACTTTGCTCGGCATTCAAAAACACCATATTGAAAGCTTTCAAGAGTGTTAACCTCTCCTCCAACATAATCCGAATAAACATGATCATAGCCATCAGGACTCCATATACTATCAAGATAGTTGGGGACATAGTGCATTTTTAATTCTAGGTTGCCATTGCTAACACCAATAGTAATCGCGCTATCTATGAGGAAACCTAAATGTCTTTTGAAGTGAGTTGTAGGCTCCCAAACGTTACGATTTAAACTTGCTCCGGAGAAATCTTCGTCAAAAGAAGTCCACATGTAATTTGGATTAAAATTTCGATCATAAGACTGAGGATATATACTGCTATTTAAAAGCAGCATTAATGCAATTGTCAAGATATTTGGTTTCATTTTTATTTTGTTTTAACATTTAAATCAATTCCTAATTTAATACCATAATAAATACTTGTCCGGTAATAGTTCATCCAGTTTTCTTTAAACCTATAACGTGTAAAAGGGATAACCTTTAGAATGCCATTTGTACCTTTCCATTTGTATTCAAATCCCAAATAAGCATCCATGAAAAAGCTTTTATCGGCATAATGTTCTCTTTCTAGAGTATTAACGGGTATCCATAAATGATGACTATGCTTCTCCCAAGAAAAATGAAGAAATTGCCCAGCGTAGACTCCCGAAGTTATAGAAAAACCAATTTTATTTCTCAGCGAAAACAGTAACGGGATACTTAATTCTCCAACTTTAAATCTGTCAGCAGTCTCAATATGTGAAATCAATTTTAGATACTGATATGATACACCAGTGTTAAGATAGCAACTGTTATTCAGAGGGTACTGATAGATAATTTCAAGTCCAGGGTTTACATTATATCCAATATCACCAAGAGATAGTTCATTATCCTTTTCCCTATCATAGTGAGCTAACTGCAAATTAACACTCCATTTAGCTCCCAAAGAGTCTTGAACTTGCGCCTTCGTATCTAAAAAGAAAATTAAAAGAGGAATTACTAATTTTAAAAATTTCATGATTTACGTTTTAATAAAATGTATTTGCAATAATTTATCTGTTTTTTGCAAGCTCGATCTAAGGGGGTGATCTCATTCTATTTGTTTTAAAGGTTCAACATTGTTTGGATTGGGCACCTTTTCCAAAATTTTAGACTTTGGGAAAGCTTGTTGTTCCTCCGTCAAAAACCTCAATAACTCAGTAGATGCTATTCGATTTCAAACGGTTGTGCCGGAATTTTATGTCAGAAAACATAATCACAACTAATTATAGATCTGTTTCAGTGTGGAAAGGAAACCCCATAATTGAATGTTCAATAACACATTAAAATCTTCGTCTAATACTTGACATTGGTTCGTCAACCACAGGGGTGAGTTCGTGCGTAAAAACGGGTAGTTTATGAGTTGGAGGAGCGGTTTTTGAATTTTAAGTGGCAAGAGAACGGAGAGTAATTTAGATTGAATCTGAATAAACTGGGGCGTTGGGGATTCCAATCCTCTACTTCTTATTTCGATTCCGCTATAAAAATCATTTTTTTAGCAGACCGGAATCCGCTACACGAGGAAAAAAGATTTGGAATAATCTAAAATAGTTTATGATTCTTCTTAATTTTAAACAAAAAAGCTAGTTATGGAAAGGCACATTAATATCGTTGCAGCGATACAGATTGGGTTTAGTATTTTCGGAGTGGTGATTGCGGCTCTGATTTATTTTGTTCTGAATATTGCAGGCAATCTTTCGGGAGATCAGGAAGCCAATTTTATTCTGAACATCATCGCAAATTCGCTCACCGTCTTTTTTATCGTTTTATCTCTTCCGGGTATTCTGGGTGGCATTGGATTGTTAAAACGGAAAGAGTGGGCGCGTATTTTAGTTTTAATCGTATCGGTATTGCAGCTGTTTAATTTCCCATTGGGAACAGCAGTTGGTGCCTACTCCATTTGGGCTTTGGTTCAGCCCGAAGTCGTAGCCGAATTCAACAACGCAAAAACGAACTAAACCGTTGAGCAGTAAAGTAGCCAAACATATCATTGTTAGCGGGCGAGTTCAGGGAGTTGGCTTCCGGTATTTTGTTAATCAAAAAGCAAAGGAATGCCAACTAACCGGTTGGGTGAAAAATCTGCCAAACGGCAACGTTGAAATCGAGCTTGAAGGTGACGAAAAAGATTTGGCCTGCTTTGTCGATTACCTCAAGGCTGGAAATGGTTATAGCCGGACTGATCAGCTTCACCAAAGTGAAATAGAGCCAGGCAACTACACTAATTTTTCGATTCGATATTAATATGACACCTAAAAATTACCATATGAGTCCCGCCCAGTTCAGGGAGGAGGGCAAAAAAATGATTGACTGGATTGCCGACTATTACGAGCAGGTAGAAAACTACCCGGTTTTGTCGCAAGTTGAGCCGGGTGATATTCGCAAAGGCCTGCCTAATGCAGCGCCCGCCCAAGGAGAAAGCTTTGATGCGATGATGCAGGATGTGGAGCAACTAATTATGCCCGGCATTACCCATTGGCAATCACCCAACTTTTTTGCCTATTTCCCTGCCAATGCCTCCGGGCCGTCAATTCTTGGTGAGTTGCTTTCAGCGGGACTTGGCGTACAGGGCATGCTTTGGGCAACCAGCCCGGCTTGCACCGAACTGGAGAGTCAGGTCATGGATTGGCTGGTGGATATGATGGATTTACCGCAGCATTTTAAAACTACCCGGAATGGTGGAGGGGTGATTCAGGATACTGCATCGAACGCACTGTTGACGGCCATGCTTTGCGCCCGCGAAATGAAAACGAATTTTGAAACGAATCGCATTGGAGGCTGTCCCAAGATTGTGGCCTACATTTCGTCGCAAACCCATTCTTCGGCCGAGAAAGACATTAAAGTTATTGGTGTTGGCACGCAAAACCTTCGAACAATTGAGGTTGATGAAAACTTTGCGATGATTCCGGAGAAGCTTGAAGCGCAAATCAGGAAAGATCTGGAAGAAGGCTACATTCCGTTTTTTGTTTGTGCTACAATTGGTACCACATCCTCGAATGCTGTTGATCCAATCCGGGAGATTGGAGAAATATGCCGCCGATACGATATCTGGATGCATGTAGATGCAGCCATGGCCGGATCAGCTGCTATCTGCCAGGAACAACGTGCTGCATTTGATGGGCTGGAGCTTGCTAAAAGCTATGCCTTTAATCCACACAAGTGGATGTTTACTAATTTCGATTGCGACTGCTTTTTTGTGTCTGATAAATCGGTGCTCATAAAAACGCTTAGTGTTTTACCGGAGTACCTGAAAAACGAAGCAACCGAAAATGGGGCTGTGATCGATTATCGCGATTGGCATCTCCAGTTAGGACGTCGGTTTCGGGCATTGAAACTTTGGTTTGTCATCCGACATTACGGCGTTGAAGGATTGCAATATCATATCCGGGAACATATCCGGTTAGCCGCTGAATTTAGCAAATGGGTAAAAGAATCAGCCGACTTTGAGTTGCTCAGTGAACCGCCTTTTAACCTGGTTTGCTTCCGGCATAAAAATGATAATGCATTCAATAAAAAGCTCATCCAAAGCCTGAACAAGAGCGGCAAAATCTACCTGACACATACCGTATTAAACGGACAATTTTGGCTGCGCATGAGCATCGGGCAAACACAAACAGAGCTGAAACATGTGCAGGATGCCTGGCGACTGATCGGAGAGAAATCACGAAGCATCAGTTAGCTCTTCTCTCGACATCAAAAAAAAATGGCCCTCACGAATCGTGAAAGGCCAAAATTGTTTTCATATCTTTTTCAGCCTTTATAATGCCTGAGCAACGGCATCGGCTAACGAAGTTGTTGGCCGACCAATCAATTTAGAAAGCTGTTTGCCATCATCAAATAAATCGCCTTTTGAGGCACCTGTATCCCAGCTGGCAATTGCTGTTGCGAAAAATTCGGGCAAGCCAAAACTTTTTAGCACTTCAGCATATTCTCCTTCCGGTAGATTTTTGTAAGGAATATCTTTTCCGGTCTGACGCGAAATTTCAGCCGCCAGGTCAGTCAACGTATATGCTTCATCACCGGCCAGCTCATACACGTTGCCTTCGTGTCCTTTTCCGGTTAAAACCACAGCGGTTGCCTTTGCAAAATCAGCACGAGTTGCCGACGATATTTTACCCTCACCGGCACTGCCTACAAATGCACCACCAGCCAACGCTCCCGCAATCGACCCGGTGTAATTCTCCGAATACCAGCCATTACGTAAAATGGTATAAGCTATTCCGGAGGCCTTCAGTGCATCCTCGGTTGCCAGGTGTTCGTCTGCCAAATTCAACGACGACGTATCAGCATGCAGTAAACTGGTGTAAACAATCCATTTCACGCCTGCCGCCTTTGCTGCTTCAATTACGTTGGAATGCTGCTCGGCGCGTTTACCAATTTCACTACTTGAAATCAGTAACAAGTGATCAATTCCCCCCAAAGGATCGACCAGTGTGTCCGGCTTCGAGTAATCGAATTCGCGGACTTCGACACCAAGCTCCGCTGCCTTTTCAGGCGTACGCACCAACGCTACAATTTCATCACTATTCACTTTCCCTTTTAGTTTCTCAACCACAATTTGACCCAACTGGCCTGTTGCTCCTGTAATTCCTATTTTCATATGATTTAAATTGGTTATTTATAAGGTATCATATGGAATTCTCGATGAAATTTAATTATGCTTGTTCGTGAAATATCGCAGATTAAACTTCATGTTCGTTTCATATAATCTAATTTTAAATCCTGTTTGCTTTACAATAGTTCTTTAGTTACTTTTGGTTACTCAAAGATATTTGGTTAGTGTCTTATAAACAAGAACGTACAAATACCTCAGATAGTTACGCAGAAGTTAGATACGTTAATTATCAATTGATTATGGACGAGAAAGAATTGACAAAATATAGTAATGCAGAGCAATGCCCTGTTCGGAATGTTGTTGATCGAATTGGAGACAAGTGGTCATTGCTGGTTTTACTGCTATTAGAAGAAGGTGAAGTGATGCGTTTTATGGAAATCCAGAAAACCATTGAAACCATTTCGCAAAAGATGTTAACCGTAACCTTGAAAGCACTTGAGGCTGACGGGCTGGTTAAGCGTACCGTTTACCCGCAAATACCGCCAAAGGTTGAATACAAATTGACCGAACGAGGAAGAAGTTTGCTACCGCATTTGCATGGGCTTGTAGCGTGGGCCGTTGAGAATATGAGCAACATCGAGGAATCGAGAAAGCATTTTGCCTCCTGATTGGGTGAAATCGTTTTATCTCGTCATGAAACCAAGACAGCGAGACCAATTGTTTTGAAGTAATGTTCAAATTGAGAGTAGAAATAATATTGCTCTAATTTTCTATTGAATGAGCTGTATTTGCGTTTTGTGAAAAAGATTAAATGTCTCGTATTAATAATCTATTTGTTTGATTATTGTTTGTTAAATTATCTGATTGCCGTAGATTTATTTCATTTGAAGTATAAATGTCAGGTTTTAATTATCGTTATATTTGCGTCTTTATTAATATAAACTTTAGAAAACATGTCAAAGGAAATAGTTTTTGATTTATTGGACAAGGGCGCCGAGGATAGGCAATTTCGTATTAAGTACGACAATGCGTTTACAATGGAAAAATTTGTAGAACTCGCCAAAGAAGATGGCTTCGAATTTACTGTAGATGACTTAAAGGCGGCTTTGCGCGAAAACGGTGATTCGTTTGATTCATACGGCAATCCACCTAAAAAGGGAATCTGGGTCTAAGCGTACTGCATAATTTGCTTTTTTTGAAGTTGCTTAATCAACAGAAAAACTAAAACCAAGGTCCAATTTTACAAGTAGTGCCATGCATCTGACGACAATTAGATGCATGGCACTTTTTATCAGGCTACAAGAAAGGGAGGGGAGTTAGCTCTGTTGAAACTGAATACGAATCAATCGCAATTCAATGTCCTTTCAATTCAGTATAAGCTTCTTTTAACTTCTGAAAATCATAAAATGTTGGATGAACAGCATTCAGATATTTCAAGATTTTAAAGGCATTGAAATATTGAAAGAATCGCTTTTGGAATGTTTGCGGGGATCCGCTGTTTCGGCGAATTTCAGCTAAGTCGTCCGAAAAACAATCCTCCGTCAAAAACTGCTGAACAGATGCCGGAAGTGTGAATGATTCCAGTTCCGACTCGTACAATTCAGGTACCAAATCAAACAGCTGTTTCAAATCGAGAAAGGCTTGAAAGGCATAAGTTTTACTGAGGCTCTTGTCTCCATTCACCCACTTATGGATACTGGGGCCGGTACCGAAAGGCACCCGGTTCGACAGCCGCGCGGACGGATAAACGCAGGTTGTGTTTAGCTCTGAAATTGACCCCATTGCGGTAAGCTTGTGCAAAAAATAAAAATCTTCGCCGGCTTGCCTTCTGTTCATTCCGCCCTGTTTTACATAGGCATCAGCGCAAACGGCAAAGGCCGAACCAACCGTATAAATGGCATGCGGAAAGCCGATGGAAGCCATGGCTTTTTTATAATAGTGCAGGTAATCTTCGTACAACTGCATGCCTTCAATATGCAGCGGATCGACCAACTCATCCACCCGATGCTTGAATTTAATGGTCGTGCCAACTTCGTTTTTTTTGCTTGCGAAGTGATTTTCAATTTCAACTAAATAATTTGTTTCTACCAAAGTATCTGCGTCCAAAGAGATGATCAATCCATCCGGTTTCTCAAGGCTTGCAAAACGGCGAATAGCTTCATCCATTCCGGTTTTTCGTGCCAGGCCAGCACCGGCGTGCTTTTTTCGAAATGGCTCTGGCACCATCACATGCAGATTGAAAAGTGCCGTTGGATTTTCAGTCTTCCACTGCTTCAATTCTAAAATAGTTCGCTTGTTTTGAGTCTCCACCGTTGGGGCGCTTTTCTCCGACTGATTAACCACAACCAACACCTCAACATCTTGCAATGGCCTTTTGCAAGATGCCAACGATTCTATTGTTTCCACAACCGCCGGCTCGTCATAGCATGGAATTACCACAACCATTCCAAGCTTCGAAGAAGGCTGATCGAAAATAAAAGCCGGGTAATTTATATTGTGTTGAAGGTATCGGCTGGCAAAACTCATACACGAAAGTTAGGGATAAAAAAAATCCGGACAAAGCCCGGATTTCATAGGTATCGTTATGCGAAATTAATTCTTCTCATTATAAATAGCATTCATGGCAGTCAACACTTCTTTAGTAATGTTATGTGCCTCATCGCCAATCAGAATTTCACCGGCATTAAAAATATAACTGTATTTTTTGTCTGCATTGAATTTCTCCAGGTAACTCATCAAACTATCAATTAGTTGTTGGTTGTTTGCTGCTTGCATTTCCTGCAATTTGGCCGATAATTCCTGATCCAGAGTTAAAATTTCCTGTTCTTCACTCATCAATCGATCACGTTCCTGAACGGCACGATCCTGGGTTAAAAAACCACCTCGTTGAACTTTTTCCTGAAATTCGGCTGCACGTTTTTCAAATGAAGACCGCTTCTCAGCATATTCTTTGGTGTATGCTTCTTGATTTTTAGTAAACTCTTCGTGAAGTTTTTGTGCCAAGTCGTAATTTACAATCAACGAATCAACTTTTACATAAGCAATCTTCAAATCAGAACTAGATGATGGGCTTGTTGAATTTCCAGTCACTCCTTCATTTGAAGTTTTTCCACTAAAATGAATCACATAGATTCCAATTAAGGCAACGGCTAAAACCAGGTTTACGATCAATGAAGTATTTTTCATTTGCTAATTATTAGTTTTTATTTCTTCAAAAAAACAAACAAATGCTCTGTTGCCATCGAAAAATCCCTTTTTCAGTAATCGGCCGAGTCAACTTGTAAGTTTCAAATAGTTAGTATCTCAAATAATTTCGACCAAAAATAAAAATTTAATATCAGGAATAAAGCTTTAATTGAATATTTTTTTGAAGGTGTGCCTTTAATTTCTTCGAATAAAACCATGCATAAAATCATGCTCTTTCGCTGATAAAGGTCATTGAACTCCAGTATTTCAAATGCGTATTTTTAAATAGCAAACTAATCGATTTCAAAACTAGGTCAACACATGTTTAATAAAGTAATTTCACACCTGCTTCCTTACATGCCCGAAAAGCTGGTCTGGCTTTTTAGTAAACGCTACATTGCCGGCGAAACGATAACGGAAGCCATCGAAGCAGCACGCAAACTCAACGAACAAAAGATTGAGGTCACTATTGATTTGCTTGGCGAATTTATATCTAGCTTGGAGCAAGCTGAGGACAATAAAAATCAATATTTACAGATTATTGAACGATTCACGAGTGAAAATATTCAAGGTAATTTTTCCTTAAAACCGACCATGTTTGGTTTACTGATCGATCAGGAAGTTTGTTACCGTCATTTGAGAGAGATTATCGGTAGAGCGGCTGAAAAGAATAGTTTCGTCCGCATTGATATGGAAGATTCGCAGTGTGTTGATGCAGAACTAAGCTTATTTAAAAAGCTTAAAAGAGAATTCAGCGGTCATATTGGTCTGGTTGTGCAGGCCTATTTAAGACGAACTCTCGATGATTTGACTGATTTTAGTAAGTTTCCTTCAAACGGACATCCTCTGAATTTTCGCCTGTGTAAAGGAATTTATGTGGAGCCTGAACAGGTCGCGTTTAAGGAATATCAGGAAGTGAGAACTCACTTTTTAGATGATCTGGAGTTTATGTTTCAGAATAAGATGTTTGCAGGAATTGCTACGCATGACAAATTCCTAGTTGACGAATCATTAAAACTGATTGAAAAATATAAGGTTCCCAAATCGATGTATGAATTCCAAATGTTATACGGAGTGACACCCGAACTGCGAAACTTAATTGTTGAAGCTGGTCACAAGATGCGTGTGTATGTACCTTTTGGCAAGCAATGGTTTAACTATTCAACCCGCCGCTTAAAGGAAAATCCGAAAATTGCCAGCCACATTATAAAAGCACTTTTTTTTAGGGGTTAATTGTGAATGGGGAAACAGGGGTGGTTCGAGAAGAATCGCTCCTTTCCCTTTTCAGGAACTGCCGAGCATATGATTAACTCTTTATCGAATTGATTTTGAGTCTAAAAAGGAAAGATGGAGCAACTAAGTAGTGCTAATAATTTAGTGTCATGTTTCGGGTCTTTAACAATTTGTGATAGAAGCGAAACCGAAAATATCAAATAGGTCCGTGACCTTATTTCTACTCAGACTACTTTAAAATGTCGATTGAAAAGTCTAATTTTAGAAACTGGAAAGGATAAGGGAGAATATACCGAATTGATCAAATTAAGAAGTATAATTAAAAACTCTCCACTTATCCTTTTCTTTTAAACGATAATTCCTTTTTATTATTACCCACTTTCCAAAAAGAAAAAGCAAGTTTCTGATTTGTTTTGTATGTTTGCATAACAGAACAGAACACATTTAGCTTTTTCTACTATGAGCAAATTTCATTTCCAGATTGACCAGACCTCAAACCAACTGAAATTTCAACAATTAATTGACGCTGTAACAGAAGCCATTAGTAAAAACTTACTACAGGCCGGCGACATTTTGCCATCGGTCAATCAGTTGTGTAAAGAAAGTTCTTTATCGCGCGATACGGTTTTTAAATCATATGCTGAGCTCAAAAACAGAGGCATTATCGAATCGGTGCCACATAAAGGCTACTTTGTAGCCAAGGCTACCACCAAAGTCTTTCTCTTTCTGGATACCTTTAAGGCATACAAAGAAGTTTTATACGGCTCGTTTTTAGACAATCTTCCCGAAAACATTACAGTCGATCTTCACTTTCATCACTACAATATCAACGTGTTTGAAACGATTATCAAAGAAAGTATTGGAAAATATACCAAGTATATTGTCATGAATTTTGACCATGAGCGAGTGCCGGATATTATCAAAAAAATTCCTGCGAATAAGCTACTGATCATCGACTGGAATGTGTACGTTTCAAAACTGAACTCGTGCATTTATCAGGATTTTGGACAAACGCTGTACGACTCTTTCGAGCATCATGTGGAACTTATTAAAAAATACAAGCGATTCGTGTATTCATATCCTGAATTCACTTATCATCCGAAAGAATCGCTTAACTATTTTGAATCATTCTGTCGTGATTATAAGATGCCATTCCTCGTGATGGAAAAATATAAAGAATTGGATGTTCAGCCGGGAGATCTTTATCTGATGGTTAGCGACCGGATGTTGGCGCGTTTTCTCGATCAGTGCGACCAAAAGCAATTTACACCAGGAAAAGAAGCAGGTGTTATTTCATACAACGAAACACCAATGAAGAAATATGTCAAAGAAGGCGTAACCGTGATTTCTACTGATTTTGAATTAATGGGACGAAAGGCAGCCGAATTTGTTTCAACAGGCGAACAGGTAAATCTTCGTATTCCCACCAAATTAATGGTGCGCAGCTCGCTATAAGGAATAGTGTTTTATAACACATTTCGAATGCTTTGAAATAGACTCCTCTGCATCTAAATTTGCAGAGCATACCAGAACAGAACGGATAACTTTAGAAATAACCAACAAATAAGCGAACAAGAATGTATTTACTTGGATTTGATATTGGCAGTTCATCTGTCAAAGTCTCATTAGTTGATGGCAAATCGGGAGCATGTGTTTCTTCATCATTCTTCCCAAAACAAGAAATGAAAATTACTGCCAGGCAAACCGGCTGGGCAGAACAAGAGCCCGAGCAATGGTGGGAAAATTTAAAACTAGCCCTTCAGGAAGTGCTTGGCGAGTCAAAGGTTGCCCCGAAAGATATCGACTCAATTGGTATTTCGTACCAGATGCACGGTTTAGTGATGGTTGATAAAAACCAGCAGGTGATTCGCCCATCAATTATTTGGTGCGATAGCCGTGCTGCCGCTATTGGTGATCAGGCATTAAAAGAAATAGGCGAGGAAAAATGCCTGACTAGTCTACTGAATTCTCCGGGGAACTTTACCGCTTCAAAACTAAAGTGGGTGAAAGACAATGAGCCGGAACAGTACAGCCACATTCACAAAATTATGCTTCCGGGTGATTATATTGCCATGAAACTGAGTGGCGAAATTAAAACAACTGCGGGTGGTTTGTCCGAAGGTATTCTTTGGGACTTCCAGCAAAATGAAGTTTCGAAGCTGGTGATGGATTATTACGGATTTGACGCTTCATTCGTTCCTGAGATTGTCCCAACCTTCTCTGTCCAAAGTGAAGTGAGTGAATTTGCTGCGAAAGAACTTGGCTTGGCAAAAGGAACAAAAATAAGCTACCGTGCAGGAGATCAGCCCAACAACGCCTTGTCGCTTAACGTACTAAATCCCGGAGAGGTTGCCACAACAGCAGGAACATCGGGAGTTGTTTATGGCGTTAGCGAAGAGGTTGCCTACGACCCAAAATCGCGGGTAAATACCTTTGCACACGTCAACCACTCTGCTGAATCGAACCGATTGGGAGTGTTGCTATGCATCAACGGAACCGGAATTCTAAACTCCTGGTTGAATAAGAATGTGGCAAACAGCGGGATCTCGTACGAAAAAATGAACGAGATGGCATCCGAAATCGCAATTGGATCTGACGGATTAAGCATTTTGCCTTTCGGAAATGGAGCAGAGCGTGTATTAGAAAATAAAAATCCGGGAGCCACACTAGCCGGAATCAATTTCAATATTCATAGCCAGGCTCATTTGTTTCGTGCCGCGCAAGAAGGTATTGTCTTCTCATTTAAATATGGCATGGAAGTGATGGAAACCATCGGCATTAATGCCAACGTAATTCGTGCCGGGAAAGCCAACATGTTTCTCAGCCCAATCTTCAGGGAAACACTCGCTGGAATTACCGGAGCTACCATAGAATTATACAATACCGATGGTTCGGTTGGTGCCGCACGTGGTGCCGGAATTGGTTCAGGCTATTATTCATCCTCACAAGAAGCTTTTTCCAACTTAACGAAATTAGAGACAATAAAACCAGACCCGCAGCGGGCAGCAGCCTACCAGGCAGCTTACGAAAGCTGGAAAAAGGAACTCGAGAAAGCAATCAACAAATAAGAATTTATTCGTTGGATATTTTTTCCAACGAAAACGATAAAATAAATTAATAACGAATTTTATAATTAAGACTATGGCATTTTTCAAAGGCAACAAAGAGTACTTTTCAGGCATTGATAAAATCAAGTTTGAAGGACCGGATTCAAGAAATCCACTGGCATTTAAATGGTATGACGAAAACCGTGTTGTTGGCGGTAAAACCATGAAGGAGTATCTGCGTTTTGCAGTTGCTTACTGGCACACCTTCTGTGGTGATGGTGGCGATCCCTTTGGCCCCGGCACACATGTTTTTCCGTGGGATGGCGCTTCAGACAAACTTGATGCTGCGAAAGAGCGCATGGATGCAGCATTTGAATTCATTACAAAAGTAGGTGCTCCGTTCTATTGTTTCCACGATACTGACGTTGTTGGTGACGGAACAGTATTTGAAATTGAGCAACGATTGGCAAAAATGGTTGACGAAGCCAAAGCCCGTCAGGAAGCTACCGGTGTAAAATTACTTTGGGGAACTGCCAACGTGTTTTCTAACCCCCGTTATATGAATGGTGCTTCAACCAACCCTGATTTCAACGTATTGGCAAATGCATCGGTACAGGTTAAAAATGCCATTGATGCCACCATCGCTCTGGGTGGAACAGGTTATGTATTTTGGGGCGGACGCGAAGGTTACATGAGCCTGCTGAATACCAATACGAAAAAAGAACTGGATCACATGGGGCAATTCCTGCGTATGGCACGCGACTACGGTCGCAAGCAAGGATTTAAAGGCACTTTTCTGGTTGAGCCAAAACCGATGGAACCTACCAAACACCAGTATGATTACGACACGCAAACAATTTTGGGCTTTCTGGAAAAGAATGGATTGGCTGACGATTTCAAAATTAATATTGAAGTAAATCACGCTACCTTGGCCGGACACTCTTTTGCCCACGAATTGCGCATGGCTTCCGATGCCGGCATGCTGGGATCGATTGATGCCAACAAAGGCGACTATCAAAACGGATGGGATACTGACGAATTCCCAACTAATATTTACGAAACAACTGAAGCGATGCTGGAGATCATCAGCGCCGGAGGTTTCACTCATGGCGGAATTAACTTTGATGCTAAAACACGTCGTAATTCAACCGATTTGGAAGATATTTTCATCGCACATGTTTCAGGGATGGATACTTTTGCCCGGGGACTGGTTATTGCTGATGATATTCTGAAAAACTCAAATTACCTGGAACTTAGAAAACAGCGTTATGCTTCTTATAGCTCAGGAAAAGGTGCCGAATTTGAAGCCGGAAAATTATCAATGGAGGACTTGTACGCCGCTGCCAAAGAAATTGGCGAACCTAAACAGATCAGTGGTAAGCAAGAGATGTTTGAACAACTCATTAACAGTTACATCTAATCGTCGATTGATGAATCTGTAACTCAAATAAAACTGCATTGGAAACCCGAATCAAGACTTCTGTTTTGATTCGGGTTCGTGCATTTTCAATCGTTCATTAACCTAAATACGGATAAATAGTGCAAGAAGCCGACAGGCAACAGGCATATTATCACGAAATAAAACAATACGAATGAAACAAAACAATTTCTTTATCATTGCTATTACTTTTGTAGCAACGCTTGGCGGTTTATTGTTTGGTTACGACACCGCGGTAATTTCTGGTGCCGAAAAATCGGTGCAGGCATTTTTGATAGACAGCCAGGGACTTAGCACCTTAGTTCACGGATTAACAATTTCCAGCGCTTTGATCGGATGTATTATTGGTGGTGGTATTTCCGGGATTTTTGCTTCAAAAATAGGACGAAAGAGATCCTTGATGATTGCTGCTTTTTTGTTCTTTTTGTCGGCTTTGGGTTCCGGATATCCGGAATTTTTGTTTTTTGAAAAGGGCAAAGCAACCATGGCACTTTTATACATGTTCAACTTTTACCGGATTGTTGGTGGTATTGGTGTTGGAATGGCTTCGGCAATTGTACCCATGTACATTGGAGAGATTTCTCCCGCTGAAATTAGAGGACGTTTGGTTTCGCTTAACCAGTTTACAATCATCTTTGGAATGCTTGTGGTTTATTTCGTGAACTGGGGGATTTCAAATGGTCAAACAATAGAATGGGTGAATACAATCGGATGGAGACGTATGTTTCTGTCTGAGGCAATCCCTGCCGGTCTGTTTGGAATCTTGCTTTTCTTTGTTCCCGAAACACCGAGGTACCTGGTGTTAAAACAAAAAGATAACGAAGCATTAAGGATTCTTGAAAAAATTAATGGTCCCAGCCGAGCGAAAGAAATCCTGAATGATATTAAAAGTACCGTAGAGCACCACTCGGGGAAACTCTTCTCGTATGGGAAAGTGGTTATCGTAATAGGAGTTTTGCTTTCTGTTTTTCAGCAGTTTGTTGGTATCAATGTGGCTCTTTACTACGCACCCCGGATTTTTGAAAGCATGGGAGCCGGGAAAGATGCTTCGATGATGCAAACAGTCGTGATGGGCTTAATCAACGTAATTTTCACAGTCGTCGCGATTCTTACCGTCGACAAATGGGGAAGAAAACCTCTAATGATGGTTGGTTCAATTGGAATGGCCATTGGTATGTTTGCTATTGCAGGCTTGGCATTCTTTGAAATAATTGGAATCAGTACCTTAGTGTTCATCATTGTTTATACGGCTTCGTTTATGATGTCATGGGGACCAATCTGCTGGGTTTTGATTTCTGAGATTTTCCCGAATAAAATTCGCGGGCGTGCGGTTGCTGTAGCTGTTGTTGCACAATGGGCTGCCAACTATTTCATTTCATCAACTTATCCATCGATGATGGAATTTAGTGGCGCTGTAACATATGGTTTTTACGGTGTTATGAGCGTACTTTCTTTCTTCTTTGTTTGGAAAATGGTTCCCGAAACAAAAGGAAAAACCTTAGAAGAAATGGAACACATTTGGAAAAAGTAGTCACCCAATCTTTACATGAGTAACAAAAATGAAGATTTTGTAGGATTACTGAATCCGGAATTAATAAATATTGAAAATGCATGGAAAAAAGTCGGATCAATTCCGGCTTTTCTTGTTTTTAGTTACTTTTGCAATTCGAAATAAAAAACAGATTATGGCTCAAAAACCTTCAATTCCAAAAGGAACACGCGACTTCTCTCCGGTTGAAATGGCTCGCCGGAATTACATCTTCGATACCGTTAAGGAAATCTTCCAGCGTTACGGCTTTCAGCCGATCGAGACGCCGGCCATGGAGAACCTGTCGACTTTAATGGGGAAGTACGGTGAAGAAGGAGATAAGCTCCTGTTTAAAATCCTGAATTCGGGCGATTTTATTTCGAAGGTAAACGATGGTGAATTACAAGAACGTAATAGCATTCGATTAACCAATCAGATCTCGGAAAAAGGATTGCGGTACGATCTGACCGTGCCTTTTGCCCGGTTTGTTGTGCAACACCGCAATGATATTTCTTTTCCATTTAAACGATATCAGATTCAGCCGGTTTGGCGGGCCGACCGACCTCAAAAAGGGCGTTACCGCGAATTCTATCAATGCGATGTTGACATGATTGGTAGCACTTCCTTGTTGAATGAACTGGAATTGGTGCAGATTATTAATGATGTTTTTACCAAGTTGGATATCAATACGGTGGTAAAAATCAATAACCGGAAGATTTTAGCCGGAATTGCCGAAACCATTGGCGAAGCTGATCGCATAGTTGATATTACGGTGGCTATTGACAAGTTGGATAAAATTGGACTGGAGAAAGTGAATCTCGAGCTTTTGGAGAAAGGCGTGTCACAAGATGCTGTTGATAAGCTGCAGCCGATTTTAAAGTTGAGTGGAAGCAACAACGAAAAGCTGGATCAGATTGAAGCCGTGATTGGAGCGACGACTGTTGGGAAGAAAGGAGTGGAGGAGATGCAAACCTTGTTTGGATATCTTTCGGGCTTTGAATTAAATACAGAAGTTGAACTTGATCTGACCCTTGCGCGCGGATTGAATTATTACACCGGTGCTATTTTCGAGGTGAAAGCTAAAGATGTGCAAATTGGCAGTATTTGTGGAGGTGGCCGTTACGATGATCTGACTGGGATTTTCGGCATGCCCGATGTGTCGGGAGTTGGAATTTCGTTTGGTGCCGATCGTATTTATGATGTAATGACTCAACTGGAGCTTTTCCCTGAAGATGCTGTTGCTTCTACGAAGGTCATGTTTGTGAATTTTGGTGAAAAGGAGGAGGCCTATTGTTTGCCTATTTTAGCCAAACTTCGAGCTCAACATGTAAATGCCGAAATCTACCCTGAATCGGCAAAGATGAAAAAGCAAATGACTTGGGCAAATCGGAAAGAAGTTGCTTATGTAGTTTTGGTGGGCGAGGAAGAAATTAAGCAGGGAAAGGTGACACTCAAAAATATGAAAACGGGAGAGCAACAATTAGCTACTCCCGATGAGCTGATAAGTATCCTTGCTGTGTAGTACTACTCGAGAATGAGTTTATTTTTCTCAGGAAAGAAGCCAGGTCGAGAATCAGTTGATGATTTAGTAATTATTTAGTTGATCGCTTTTTGAGCCTTTTCCTTTTTCCAACTACCAGCGCCGCGCCGCCCAAAACGATCATTGCTCCAAGGATCGATAGCAAGGAAAAGCGTTCGGATTCAATCCATGAAACATTCATTTCTGTCAATATTCCCATGGTTACGAAGGTGATAATTGGATTGATAATAATGATGATGCTGACCTTGTTGGCTTGTGTGTATTTTAAAGCAAGAGCCAAACAGCTGTAGGCAACTAAGGTATTTATTCCTAAAAGAAATAAAACAAGCCACCATACCCAGCTAATCTCTGCTAATGGAGCAAAGTCGATAAAGGGAATGTAAATTAATGCCGGTAATCCGAATAGGAATAAATTTAAGCTCGCGGAGGAGTTTGATACAACCAACTGTTTTTGAAAAATTGCATAAATTGCCCATGCGACAGCTCCGCTTAATGTAAATAAAACGCCCATGTTATACTGTCCCTGCTGCCCAATCATTTGCTTGATTTGCTGACTGTAAAAAAAGGCAAATCCGATGGCGGCAACAACAAATCCAATCAACTGTAATTTGTGTATTTTCTCCTTGAAAAAAAGCACCCCGGACAAAGCAAGAATAACAGGGCCGGTTTGGATAACCACTTGTGCATTACTTGGACTGGTGTAGTGAATACCGAGCATGTAACCCATGTAATTCCACGAAAGGCCGAGGGCTGCAAACACAAGTAATTTGGGTGGTTTAATTAATATTTTTAAGCTCGAAGGATTGGTGATCAACTGCCAGGCTGCCAACATCACAAAAGCGACTACAAAGCGAAACCAAACTACTGTTTGTGGCGCAACTTTCTGAACGGCTATTTTAAGGAAAATGGCAAGAAAGCCCCAGAAAAACGCGGTAACAATAGCATACAAAATACCCTTTTGGTTGTTGGTCATTCCTGTAAGATAATTCGATGTGAAATCAATTGAAATAAAAAAGCCATCGGGAAGTTCCTGATGGCTTTGCTTTTATCTTAGTTTGGCATCAAGTTCCTTATCGAACTGGAAGATCAGCTTTTGCATGATCTTATCGATTTGCTTATCCTTGAGTGTTTTGTCGTCATCGCGCAGCGTAAAACTAACGGCATACGATTTCTTTCCTTCCGGTACTCCTTTGCCTTCGTACACATCAAACAAATCAACCGTGCGAAGCAATTTTTTCTCTACTTTAAATGCTAAATTGCGAATTTGCCCGAACTGAACGTCTTTGTTCAGCAGCAAGGCCAAATCACGGCGCACTTCCGGATATTTTGAAAGTTCGCTAAATAGCGTCTTGTTATTTTTCTGTTCCAGTATGATATTGTCCATTGAAAGATCAGCGTAGAAAACCGAATTTTCAATCTCAAATTGCTTCCTCAGCTTTGGATGAACAATACCTATTTCGGCCACCTTTTTATTTCCGTTTTTAGTTGATAGAACTATTCCTTCTGAAATTAGTTCGTTGCTAAAACCTTCAGTCGTTAATTTTTCAGCTTTCAGTCCCATTTTAGTCAACAGGCCTTCGGCATAAGATTTTAGTTGAAAGAAGGTGCTTTCGCTTTGCGGAACAGTCCAGCTTTCTTTTTCTTTTTGTCCGCTGATGAAAATTGCCAGATGCTCTTCCTCCCGGAAGTTTTTCATTACATCCTCTTTCAGCTCCAATCCATTCAGAAAGTAGCAATTGCCAAATTCGTACAAGCGCAAATCAGCATTCTGACGATTGGCGTTGTACGCAATCGCTTCGAGTCCGCCAAACAGCAGTGTTTGACGCATTACGCCAAGGTCGTTACTTAGAGGGTTGAACAACTTAACGGTGTGCTCATCGTTAAATGTTTCGCCATTTTCGTAATACGAAGCTTTCGTTAGCGAGTTCGACCAGATCTCATTAAATCCTTGCGCAGTAAGCGTTTCGGCCATTACCCGGCGGATTTTTACCGGATCGTGTAAGGGTGAATATTGCAACGAAGCATTTACCAAGCTTGGAATTTCAATATTGTTGTAGCCATAAATACGCAGGATTTCTTCAATTACGTCGGCTTCGCGTTTCACATCAACACGATAGGGAGGAACCGAAAGCGATAGTCCGGTTTCCGTTTCCTCATCAATCTTAATTTCCAGGCCTTCCAAAATCAGTTTGATTCGTTCGGCGCCAAGATCTTTTCCAATCAGCCGTTCGATGTTGCTATAACTCACTTCAACCTTGAAGTCTTCAATTGGAGTAGGATAAATATCAACGATTTCTGAAGAGATTTTTCCTCCTGCAATTTCCTTAATCATCATCGCAGCCCGCTTCAATGCGTATATAACACCATTTGGGTCAGTCCCTCTTTCGAAGCGGAATGACGCATCGGTGCTCAGTCCATGGCGACGAGCGGTTTTACGAATGAAAACAGGATCGAAACACGCCGACTCCAAAAAAACGGAGGTCGTTGATTCCTTTACACCCGATTTGATACCACCAAAAACACCGCCAATACACATACCTTCTTCATCATTGCAAATCATCAGGTCGTCTTCGTGCAGCTCACGCTCAACTTCATCCAGAGTGATAAATTTGGTTCCGGCAGGCATGGTTTTTACAACCACTTTGTTGCCTGCAATTTCTTCAGCATCAAAAGCATGCAAAGGTTGTCCGGTTTCAAATAAAACGTAGTTGGTAATATCTACCACATTATTGATGGGCGAAAGGCCGATTGCTTTCAGTCGGTTTTGCAACCAGTCGGGCGATTCCTTAATTTTTACTCCCGAAATTGTAACACCCGAATACCGTGGGCAAGCTTCAGGAGTTGCCACTTCAACCGGAATTTCCAGAGAATGATCATCCACCTTAAACTCATCAACTGAAGGTTTGGTATACGAAATATCTTTTTCTTGTTTCAGGTAGGCAGCCAAATCGCGCGCAACACCAATATGCGATGCTCCGTCAATCCGGTTTGGAGTCAGGTCTATTTCAATGGCATAGTCGGATTCCACCTTAAAAAACTCGCTGGCCGGAGTTCCAGCCACTGAATCTTGCGGCAGAACCATAATGCCGTCGTGGCTTTCACCAACGCCAATTTCGTCTTCGGCGCAAATCATTCCTTGCGATTCTTCGCCGCGAATTTTAGCACGTTTGATTACAAATTCGTCATCGCCATTATAAAGAGTTGCTCCTACAGTAGCTACCACAACTTTTTGTCCGGCGGCAACATTGGGTGCACCGCAAACAATCGGCAAAAGATCACTGGAGCCAACATTAACCGTTGTTTTGCTGAGGTGATCAGAGTTGGGGTGCTTTTCGCAAGTTACTACTTCGCCAATTACCAATCCGCGAAGCCCGCCTTTGATGCTTTCAACCTCTTCAATTCCACCAACCTCAAGGCCGGTTTGTGTCAGCACTTCTTCCAGCTGTTGAGGAGTCAGGTCTGTATTTATATAGTCTTTCAACCATTTGTAGGAAATCTTCATAATTGCAATGCTTTTAAACTGAATTTGAGAACGTCAGTCTTTTTGAGACCGACAAAAGTAAGCATTTTTTGGAGTGGGGCAAAGCGGGAATTGGGGAATGTTAATGTGAAATTTTATCTTGATATAGCAAAAGAAACCCCGCCCGATTAATAGCGGACAGGGCAAATAATTAGAGTAATTTTGATAGGATTACTTCATGCATTGAAGTTGGCCTATTTTCTCCCAACTTGGATCTGGATGCAGAACGATAGTTAAGTATAGGTCATTATTTCCTTTTAAAGATGTAGCATTTCCACTTTTTATATCCGCTTGAATCTGGTCTGGAGTTAGTTTGTACATTCCTCCGGTAATAGCATCTACTGCCAATCCAATTACTCCTCCAAAAATAATATTACCGGCAATCCAGCCGTCAACTTTGCGAGTAAATCTAGTTTCATAAGGTAAATAGCCATCAAGGTTCAGCTGAACGGTGTGATGATCTTTTCTTGAAAGGTCAACAGTGATTGGTGTTTTCCCCTCATCTCGACCATCAATAACAACCATAGCTTTTGTAGGATTGCTTGAAATAGATACACTTTGTCTTGATCCATGGATAATTGACGCACAGTTTGAAAACGTAAATGCGAGTAGTGCAATTAGAGCTAGTGATAATAGTTTTTTCATAATGAAATGATTGAAAATTACTTGTTTGATTTTTTTTGAAAAATAAACAATGGTTCTTTTTATTGAAAGGAATTTATAATTTATTTTATGAACTAGCTGTTTTTGATGATGAACAAGGTGTTTTAGCTCATGAATGAGCATTTTTGAAAGCTACAAGTGTTTTTTCAAGTTTTCAACCTGAATAGAATATATTGTGCTTATTTTCTGTACAATAGGAGTTGGATAAGGCGATTAAGTGCATCGAGAATTCTTTTAATGGGTGGTTGGTTATCCTTCCCCAAAACGTATTTTTATTTCAGTTCCCTGGTTGGGGGAACTTTCAATTGAGAATTGAATATTTTTCTTTTCCAGTAGTTTATGGACAAGAATCAGTCCGATACCATTCCCGTTTTCTCCTGCGGTGCCGGGTGACGAGTCGATTATTCTATCGGAAATTGCATTCAGTTTTTCTTGATCCATACCTACGCCGAAATCTTTCACGGATAACGTTTTGTTTGAATAGCTGACATGAACTTCTGCATCCTTGTGACTGAACTTTATCGCATTTGAAAGGAAATTTCGAAGGGCGATGTTTAGCAACGTTTTATTCGTATGAATTTCGGTTTCGGTAGTTATTTGATTAACGATTTGTACGTTTTTGAGCTTTAGTTCTTGTTCGAATTCATCGATTAGATGATTGATGGTAGAGGCTAGATTAATTTTATCGGTTACTCCACTATTAAATGATTTGGCCTTTATCCAGTCAAGTAATTCATTCGTTATATCAAAAGCCTTTTGGGCTGATTGTGCAATAGCCAATGTAAACTCATCAACCTCATCATTCTGATTAGGGGATTCTTTTAATGAATCAGTTAGTAGATCAGTAAAGCCAATGACGTTAGAAAGTGGTGTTTTAAGATCATGGAAAATCACTGAAAAAAGGTTCTCTTGCATTTGTAGCTGTTCCGAAAGTGAATTGATCAAGATCGACTGTTTTTCTTCCAGATTTTTCCTTTCTGATATATCGAAAACAATTCCTGCTAAAAGAATTGGGGTTCCCGTTTCGGTGCGTTTCGTAATTTTTCCCCGGTCGTAATACCATTTCCATTCGCCTTTTTTTGTTTTTATTCGGTATTCAACTTCATAAACATTCGTTTTCCCGATTAAATGATTTCGCATGTTTTCCATGACGGGCTCATAATCGTCAGGATGTAGTTTGTTGGTGAAAAACTGGAAATCACAGTTTTCCGGGATTTCATCTTTCGTATAACCTAAATTAGTGGCCTTTAAAGAATTAAACGTGACCTTGTTGTTTTGAACGTCCCAATACCAATGGCCTAAATTTCCGGTCCAGGCAAATTTTAATTGCTCCCCGTCTTCCTGTTCTGTTTGAAGCGATTTTAGTAATAAATCCTTTGACTTTACGAGCTTGATTAGTTCCTCTTTCGATTTTTTCTGATAGTCCATATGTTCCTCTGTAACCGTATTCCAATAATAATATCGTTTTAACTTGAATTGCTATGCTGATATTTGATTGACAAGTTAGTATTTTATTTTGTGAGAATCATTTTTAATGTGGTTGTCAAATTGTATTTTGGAACACTTTTATATTTTTTAAAAATGGATATTTATCGAAATGAGTGATCTGCTAAAAAATCATATCAAGCTTCATTTTATTGTTTTTATCTTAGGTTTCACGGCCATTATTGGTAAGCTAATTAGTTTACCGGCTGTCGAAATGGTCTGGTATCGTATGTTGATCGCCTTTGTTGCTTTAGGAGTTTTTTTGTTTTTTCGGAAGCAATCAGTTGTGTATTCGTCACGTGCAATATTGCAAATACTTGGTGTCGGACTGATCGTTGCTGTGCATTGGATTACTTTTTTTCATGCTGTTAAAATTTCAAATGTGTCTGTCACTTTAGGTTGCATGGCTTCTACAACTCTTTTTACAAGTATACTCGAGCCCATAATTACCCGACGACGATTTATTTGGTTCGAGGTAATTATTGGAACCATTATCCTTATTGGTCTTTATTTGATTTTTCAATTCGAGTTTCAATACAAATGGGGTATCGTTACAGCTTTGATTTCAGCATTTTTGGCTGGTCTTTTTACGGTACTCAATAAGACATTTATACCCAAGTACAATCCGGTTGTTATTAGTTTTTACGAAATGGGAAGTGGGTTTATCGGGATTACCTTTTTGCTTGTCATTACCGGTGGATTCTCCGCTGGAATACCTGCACCGTCGGCCGTAGATTGGATGTGGTTGCTCGTTTTAGGTATTGTTTGCACGGCTTATGCTTACGTTGTTTCTATTGATGTCATGAAAGTATTATCGGCATACTCAGTCGTATTAACAATTAATATGGAACCGATTTATGGTATCCTGATGGCCTTTTTCATTTTTAAGGATTCAGAATACATGTCGTTGGGCTTCTACATCGGAACATTGATTATTTTGGCTGCCGTATTTAGTTATCCTTTAATTATTAAAATGCTAAATAAGAGGAGCGTAATCGTAAAGGAGATTGGTCATTTGCAGTGATTTGCTTTCATCGCACTAATCCGTTTTTATAGTATCAGACTGGCTCTTTCTCTGCATGAAACAAGAACTGTTTTAGTTCTTTTAGGCTGCTCAATATGAACCTTTGTTCCAATTGTTCCTGCTATTGATCGCATGTTTGCCTGTCACTTCACCCATTGAGACACGGTTGATTTAACGGTGCATATTGCTCCTTTTATGTTTAGGTGAATGCTATTCCGGTCTTTCTCGAAATTGAGGCGATTTTCTGGCCTTGATGTCATGGTCAGGATAAAACATTCGTAGAATCTGATTTTTTTATATTCTCAACAATCGTATTTTTGATTAATTATTAAGTTTTAAAATCGGATTGATGTGAAACGAGTAGGTCAAAATCTTTTCACGCAGGAGAATTATGACGTGCGGTTTTATCGAATACTGTTGAAAATATAAAATTATAAGTATATGAAAGTAAGGATTTTATTAGTTGTTTTGATGTGTGTCGGGTTAAGTGCTTTTAAATCTTCAGAAGAAAGAAAAATCCACCTGTATTTAGTTGGCGATTCAACAATGGCTAATAAATCGGAAAAAAGATATCCGGAAACCGGATGGGGAATGGTGTTTCAGGAGTTCTTCAAGGATGGGGTGGTTGTCGATAATCATGCGTTAAATGGACGGAGCTCTAAAAGTTTTATTGGCGAAGGCCACTGGGATCAGGTGTTGAATAAGCTACAGCCCGGAGATTATGTCTTCATCCAATTTGGGCACAATGATCAAAAAGATCGTAAGCCCGATCGTTATACAAATCCCGTAACAACTTATCGTGCCAATCTGGAGAGATATGTTCGCGAAACGAGAGAAAAGGGAGCACATCCCATCTTGCTAAGCTCAGTTGTGCGAAGAAATTTTAATGATGAAGGAACGCTGATCGATACCCATGGCCTCTATCCTTTAATCACCCGAATGGTGTCTGAATCAGTAGACGTTCCTTTTATTGACTTGCAACTGCTGACAGAAATGAAGGTTATTGAAATGGGGCCTGAAAAGTCACAAGAATTATATATGTGCCTTCAACCAGGGGAATATCCGAACTACCCCGATGGAAATAAGGATAATACTCATTTTAATAATTTTGGAGCACATGTAGTTGCAAGAATGGTAGTCGAAGAACTCAAGAAAAAGGATATTTTGATCACTGATTTAAAGTAAGTGTATTGTATTTAAATTGACGAGTTGTGCTTCCTGAAACATCAGCACACTTAAACGATCAACAAATTAATCAAACGAACAATTCCCAACTATGAAAAAGAAACTCTTTATTGGTTTATTGATATTCTGGTCATGTAGCAGTTTTGCCCAGAAAACGGAGAGGTATTTCCCTCCGGAAGAATTAACAACGGTTGGTGCTTACTATTATCCGGAGCATTGGGATGAAGCACAATGGGACAGGGATTTGCAGAAAATGGCAGAAATGGGATTTGAATTTACTCATTTTGCTGAATTTGCCTGGGCTCAGCTGGAACCGGAAGAAGGAGTTTATGATTTTAAATGGTTGGATAAAGCCGTCGGTTTAGCCGCAAAACACAAGCTAAAAGTCATCATGTGTACTTCGACCGCGACACCACCAATTTGGTTGGTTCGCAAACATCCTGATATTTTAATTACCCGGGAAGATGGAACACAATACGATCATGGATCACGCCAGCACGCTTCCTTCTCGAATGAGTTTTATCGCGAGTATGCTCAAAAGATGATTGCCGAGCTGGCTAAACATTATGGCGATGATGATCGAATTATGGGGTGGCAACTGGATAACGAACCTCATTCAAATGTAGATTACGGAGACGATGCTCAGCAACGTTTTCGTCAATGGCTGAAAAATAAGTATCAAACCATCGATGCGTTAAATGATGCCTGGGGAACTAATTTTTGGAGTGGAACCTATCGTCATTTTTCAGAAATCAATATTCCACAGCACAAGCAATGGGGCATGAACCTTTATCAGCGTTTGGATCATAGTCGTTTTTGTGATTATGAGACTTCTTCATTCTTAGATGAGCAGGCGGAAACAATTCGTGATTATGCCAGTCCGGAACAGTGGATCACCACGAACTACATTCCGATGTATGACGCTCGCTTTATTGGTGCTAGCAAGGAACTGGACTTCATCAGTTATACTCGCTACATGGTGTATGGCGAGCATAAAGGGATTGGTTCCAAGGGTTATCGCGTTGGAGAGTATTCTCGAATTGCAATGGCTAATGATTATTTCAGGCCACTGACTCCTGTTTATGGCGTGATGGAGCTACAGCCCGGGCAGGTGAACTGGGGGACAATTAATTCTCAGCCGCTTCCGGGAGCTGTGCGTTTGTGGTTGTGGCATGTTTTTGCAGGTGGAAGTCAGTTTACCTGTACCTATCGCTTTCGCGCTCCTATTTATGGTTACGAACAGTATCACTATGGCATTGTTGGTCCCGATGGCGTAACTCCTACGCGAGGGGGATTGGAATATCAGCAATTTATTGAAGAAGTAAAGCAGTTAAGAGGAAAATCATCTTTAGGGGAGACTCCAGCAGATTATCTAAAACGAAAAACAGCTATTCTTTATGATCCGGACAATACCGTTGCAATTAATCAAAATAAACAGACTACTGTTTGGGACACCGAGCAGCATGTTTTGAAGTATTACAAAGCCTTAAAATCATTTGGTTCCCCGGTTGATTTTATTCGCGACACCATGGATCTTTCGGGATATCCGGTGATTGTTGTTCCTGCTTATCAGCAGATGAGTTTGGATTTGGTTGAAAAACTAACGGATTACGTGAAAGGTGGTGGCAACTTGATTATGTCGTGCCGCACAGGTCATCAGGATGAATTGGGTCATTTGTGGGAAGCAAAACACGCCGAGCCAATTTATGAACTAATTGGAAGTAAGATTGAGTTTTATGATCTGTTAAGACCTTATGCTCCTGATACGATTGCTATGGACAGAGAGAAATTTGCCTGGACGAGTTGGGGAGATGTTTTAAATCCGAATATTGAAACTGAAACCTGGGCTGAATACGCAGGTGATTTTTACGCTGGAAAAGCATCCGTAACTTACAATCAACTTGGTGAAGGCACCGTAACCTATGTTGGTGCTGACAGTAATCACGGGGATTTGGAAGACGCTGTCCTGCGAAAATTGTACAATCGTTTGGATATCAATATCGAAAACTATCCAGAAGGAGTTACTGTCGAATACCGGGATGGGTTTGGTATTGCAATGAATTACGCGGATGAGGATTATGTAATGGATCTTTCTGATGATGTTGAAATATTGATTGGAGATAAATTAATTCCTACAGCGGGTGTGTTGGTTTGGAGATTGAAGTAGATGTACATTGAATAACAAAAAAGGAGGAAATTTCGAATGAAATTTCCTCCTTTTTTGTGGGCGATGAGGGAGTCGAACCCCCGACCCCTTGGGTGTAAACCAAGTGCTCTGAACCAACTGAGCTAATCGCCCTGAATATTTTTTGAACGTACCTTCTTTTGGAAAAGCTTCATTAAAAAAGGAAGTTCCAACAGAAACTTCCTTTTTCTTGAGTGGGCGATGAGGGAGTCGAACCCCCGACCCCTTGGGTGTAAACCAAGTGCTCTGAACCAACTGAGCTAATCGCCCTAAATGTTTTCTGAACGTACCCCCTTTTCAGAAAGGCGTTGCAAATATAAATCCTTTTTTCTCTCTACCAAAAGAAAAAATCAAAATTTTCAAGAGAAATAATCGGCGACAACAAAGGTGCTCCCGCCAATGAATATTAGGTCGTTTGTCTGGGCCTTGCTTTTAGCCTTTGCAACTGCTTCATGTACAGATGAAATTACCTCTCCTTTTAATCCATGCGTTCTCGCGTGGGCGGCTAGTTCGCCCGCAGGCAGGGCACGAGAAATAGTTGCCTGGGTGAAAAAATAAGTTGCTTCTTGAGGTAGAATTTCAAAAATCTGATCCAGATTCTTATCATTTACGAGGCCTAAAACGATCCATAAATTTTTCCATGGTGTATTTTTTAGTTGAGAAACAACACTCGTCAACCCCGCCTCGTTGTGTGCTGTATCGCAAATCATCAGAGGATTATGGCCAACAACTTCCCAACGACCGCGGAGCCCCGTGTTTTTTGAAACCTTTGACATCCCAGTATAGATCGATTTCTGACTGATCTTCCATCCTGCCTCATTAAGCAGTTCAATGGTTTTTAAAACTCCTCCAATATTTTTACGCTGGTAATGGCCGAGTAAATCGGTCTTTAATTCAGGAAAAATCAATTCGTCATTTTTTTTGAAATTAAAAAGTTGAAACCCTTCGGCAAGAAGCATGGAGTACTTGGCATCAAATTCCTGATCAGCAAAATAAATAGGCGCTTTTTTTTGTGCTGCAGTTTGCTTAAATGTTTCGTTGTACGAGTTACTGCTTTCAGAAACAACAACAGGGATTCCTGATTTGATCACTCCGGCTTTTTCTCTGGCAATTTGTTCGATCGAATTACCAAGCAGCGCGGTGTGATCTAAGCTGATATTGGTAATTAGTGACACCTCTGGTTGAATGACGTTTGTTGAGTCTAGTCTGCCACCCAGGCCAACTTCAACAACAGCAATATCAACGTTGGTTTTTCTGAAATAATCGAAAGCCATGGCTACGGTAATTTCAAAAAATGAAGGCTCAAGATTTGCCGACTTATTCGTCTTTCGAAATTGGTCAACAAATTCCACAACTGCATTTTCCGAAATCATTGCTCCATTCACCCGAATCCGTTCTCTAAAATCAATCAGGTGTGGCGATGTATACAAACCAACTTTATAACCCGCCTCTTGCAAAACCGATGCTAATATATGGGAGCAGGAGCCTTTGCCATTTGTTCCAGCTACATGGATGCTCTTGAATTGATGATGAGGAAAATCAAATAATTCATCTAGTTTAAGTGTGTTGTCCAATGTGTTTTTATAAGCAGCCGGTCCGGTGCGCTGATACATGGGAAGACGGTTATATAAAAAATCAAGCGTGTGTTTATATCTTGTCATTATTAATCAGTGTTTTAATAAAGTATCAGACATTAGTGTTAATAACATCCTTTGTTTTTTCAAATAATTTCAAAATCAAATGACTTAAATTTTCCTACATTTATCAAAAGCAAAACTCCAAACTATGGCAACAAAACAGCCGGCTGACTCAAAATTATTTGTACTCGATACAAATGTAATTCTTCACGATCACACCTGTATTTACCAGTTCAAAGATAATGATATCATTATTCCTTTAACGGTGTTGGAAGAACTTGATAAGTTTAAACGTGGCAATGATCCAATCAATTTTCAGGCTCGTGAATTTGTTCGGATCTTGGATGGAATTGTTGGTGAGAAATTATTCAACGGAGGCATTAAACTGGGTGACTCTCTTGGGAAGTTGATTATTGCGACTGGTAAGCCATTTACCGATGCAATGAAGCAATCATTCAAGGAAGATATTCCGGATCATCGGATTTTAGCTGTTGCTGAATACGTGAAGAATGAAAATCCTAAGCGCCAAACCGTTTTGGTGTCAAAGGATATCAATCTTCGGATGAAAGCGAAGTCGTTGGGGATTCTTTCAGAAGATTACCAAAATGACAAAATTAAGGATCCACAGGTTTTTGAAAAGAGCATTAAGGAAGTTGATAATTTCAAGGATGAACTAATTAATCGTTTGTACGATGAAGGCTCTTTTGCTATTTCTGAGTCGGAAATTAAGGAAGCACCAAAGCCCAACGAGTACTTTATTCTGAAAGGTAACAAATCAAGTGTTTTAGGGCGGTTTGATAAAACTTCTCAGCGAGTGATTCGCGTTGAGAAGCGAGTCGCTTACGGTATAAAGCCACGAAACGCAGAGCAAACCTTTAGCCTGAATTCCTTGCTGAACCCTGATATTAAACTGGTGTCGTTAACAGGTAAAGCGGGAACCGGAAAAACCTTATTGGCTTTGGCTGCCGCGTTGGAGCAAAATAAGCAATACGAACAAATTCTGTTGGCTCGTCCAATCGTTGCGTTGAGCAACCGTGATTTGGGCTACCTGCCGGGCGATGCCACCGAAAAAATTAGTCCGTACATGCAGCCTTTGTTTGATAATCTGTCGGTTATTAAGCATGCCTTTAATCCACGTAGTCAGGAATACCAAAAAATTGAAGAATTACTCAAAGAGGAGCGCTTGCTTATAACTCCGCTAGCCTACATTCGCGGGCGTAGTTTGTCAAATGCCTTCTTTATTGTTGATGAGGCTCAAAATCTCACTCCGCACGAAATAAAAACGATCATTACCCGAGCCGGCGAAGGAACCAAAATGGTATTCACCGGCGATATGCAACAAATAGATTCACCGTATTTGGATATGAAATCAAATGGTTTGGCATACATGACTGATAAAATGCGTAGTCAGGAGCTCTTTTCACATGTTAACCTGGTGAAAGGTGAGCGTAGTTATTTGGCCGAATTAGCGAGCGACCTTCTTTAATCTGAAAAGGAATATCCTGTCTTTTTTAGAAATAAATAACATCCATAATTTTGAATCCATGGGGTTTTAACGCAATTTCGAAGAAAAATAAAACCCCATGGATTTAGAAAATATTTGTAAGCAAATAGAAACAGTTGCCAAGAAGGCCGGTCAGTTTATTCGAGAAGAAAGACTGAAAATTACCGATGATGATATTGAATTAAAAGGTAAAGCCAGTTTGGTAACTTATGTCGATAAAAATGCGGAAAAGTTAATTGTCGACGAACTTACCCAAATACTTCCCGAAGCGGGTTTTATCACCGAAGAAGGAACAGCTGATTCGGATGGAGAAACATTGAAGTGGGTGATCGACCCGCTGGATGGTACCACCAATTTTATTCATGGGATATTTCCACACTCGGTTTCCATTGCTTTAATGAAAAATGACCAGCCCATCGTGGGAGTGGTATACGAAGTTGGACAGGATGAACTTTTTGCCGCCTGGCAGGGTGGTGGTGCCTGGCTAAATGGCAAGCCAATTTCGGTATCGAAAAACAAGACACACGAAGATGTGCTGCTTGCCACCGGATTTCCGTATTATAATTTTGAAATGCTGAACGAATACCTCAAACTACTTGAGTTTTTTATGATGGAAACTCGCGGTATGCGCCGAATGGGGTCTGCTGCTGTTGATATGGCTTATGTGGCTTGCGGACGCTTTGACGGCTTTTTTGAGCACGCCTTGCATGCCTGGGATATTGCCGCAGGAATCATTATCCTGCAAGAGGCAGGAGGAAAAGTTTGCGATTTTAAAGGAGGTGATAATTATTTGTTTGGTAAAGAGATTGTGGCTTCCAATGAGAACTATTTCCCGGCATTCTTCTCAAAAGTAAACGAATTTTTAGGGTAGTTTTTTTTCGTTGCTAATATTGTACATCGTCGGGTAATAAACTAAATTGCATAAAAAAGCAACTATGGCTGAAAAAGAGATTGCCCTCCTTCAAAAACAACGGGAAAAGCTAGCCGATAAAAGTTTTGATCTGGAAGCGTGGAAAAAACAAACCACACTTTTCCTACATCGTATTTTTGGTGCCGACCATGCTATTGTGCGAATGATCACGGAACTTAAATACGATTATTCGAGCTGGAATTTACGCGATGCAACGGGCAACGAAAAGTCGGATGATCCTGTAAAAATGCAGGCTGATGAAATACTGGAAGCGGCTATTTTGGAGTTGGAAAGTTTAGGTTTGCCCGACCCGGCATCCTCGACAGAAAAGGTCTGGGAACTGATGGAGGAGGAACTCACCGGGAAGCAGTTTAAAGCATTGAAAGCCATTGTCGAATCGACAAAAAAGAATAAGTTGGGAAAGGTTCAGGAAGTACTTGGCGGTATGGAGAAAGAAAACCTAATAAGTATCCTTTCCCGAATTCTAATTTCATGACTATATTTGCCGGATGAATTCACCCAAGGTTGCGATTGTTATTTTAAACTGGAACGGCAAGAAATTGCTAAAACAGTATTTACCCTCTGTTATTGAAAATAGTCAGGATGAAGGCGTTGAAATTATTATCGCAGACAACAATTCTGACGATGACTCGATCAATTTTCTTGAAAGCAACTACCCACAGTTGAGAATTATTCATTTGGGTGAAAATCATGGTTTTGCCAAAGGCTATAATTTGGCGCTAAAAAATATTGAAGCCGATTATTACATTTTGCTGAATTCAGATGTTGAGGTTACGCCCGGCTGGGTTAGCCCATTGATCCAAGCAATGGAAGAAGATGATTTCGTCGCTGCCGTTCAACCCAAAGTGCTTAGTTGGAATAAAAAGGATGAGTTTGAATATGCAGGAGCTGCCGGCGGTTTTATCGACAAGCTGGGTTTTCCGTTTTGCCGGGGACGTATTCTTAATGTGATGGAGAAGGACGAAGGGCAGTTCGACCAAGTTTGCAATATCTTTTGGGCTACCGGAGCGTGCATGGCGGTTCGTGCCAGTTATTTTCATAAAGCAGGTGGTTTCGATTCTGATTTCTGGGCCCATATGGAGGAGATTGACATTTGCTGGCGGTTAAAAAATATGGGTTTTCAAATTCAATACACCCCATCCAGCAAGGTCTATCATCTCGGAGGCGGGACATTGTCGTATGACAATCCTAAAAAGTTGTTCCTGAATTTTCGAAATAGTTTGTGGTTGTTGTACAAAAACCTTCCCCGCCGAAAATTTTATAAAGTTATTGTTGTTCGGATGCTATTAGATGGTGTTGCTGCATTTAAGCTACTGAGCGAAGGAAATACGAAAGGTTTTTTTAGTGTGTTCCAGGCACATGCCGCTTTTTACCGTTCGCACAAAAAACTTCAAAAAAAGAGAATCCAACTCAAGAAAATTGCTACACCTCAGTGGCATGATGAAATTTTGGTGAAGAGCATTATCTGGAAATTTTATTTGGAGAGGAAAAGAACATTTCGAGAAGTAAGCGAGTAATTTTTGCCTACTTGTTCTGTTCGCATTATCGGAAAACCTTTGTATATTGAATCAAATTAATTCAATCTCTTTATGTCACTCATTAATGGATTCAATATTTTTCCAACAACAAAATCTTTTGAAAAGATAAGTGAGGATCAAGTCCACCAACCAATTCCTCATAATGCGTATCAGTGGTTGCAGTTTGATTTAACAAAGCCCGAAACATCACAAATGATTCGATCCCTTGATGGTCTCGATGAGTTGTTTGTTGACGCTTTATTGAAAGAAGAAACACGACCACGACTGTCGATTTCAAACGATGATATGTTGTTTATGTTACGAGGGGTCAATCTGGCTGAAGGGGCAGATCCGGAAGACATGGTTTCTGTTCGGGTGTTGGTTAGCAAAAATCGGATTATTACCTGCCAAAGGCGTAGTATCCTGTCGGTAAATGATCTGGTTTCTCAAGTTGAAGCAGGACACAGTCCGAAGTCGACTGCCCACTTTCTTGTTTATCTCTGTGAGCGTCTGATTTTCAGAATGGCCGATTTTATGGAGGATATTGAAGATCGCTCGGCGGAAATTGAAGAACTGGTTTTAGACAATGAAGATGAAGACTACAGAAATGACATTCACAATATCCGCAGACAAATTATTCAACTAAAGCGTTTCCTGGTTCCTCAGCGAGAAGCGTTCATGAAAATTCAACTTGAGAAAACAAGTTGGATTACTCAAAAACAACAACTTCGTTTTCGGGAAATCACCGACCAGCTTATTCGTTATCTTGAGATGCTGGATGCGGCACGCGACATGGGAACTGTGAGCCAGGAAACTTTATACAACAGACAAAACGAAGAGATGAATAAACGCATGTATGTACTGACCATTGTGGCAGCTTTTTTCTTACCTCTCGGGTTTTTTACCGGGCTTTTAGGTGTTAATCTGGCAGGAATTCCCAGCGCTGAAAGTCCATTGGCATTCACTGTTTTTATTATCATCCTTTTAATGATTGTTAGCTTTCAGTTTTGGTTATTTAAGAAAAATAAGTGGCTGTAGAGTCTTGTAAAACTTTATCTTTGATTCTCATTTTATGTTGTTATGTTATGAGTCGGATCACTATTTTTCTTTTAATTTCAGTTTGCCTGTTTTCTTCGTGTGCAACACAGCACAAAACAATTTCAGCGATCAGTAACTGGTCGTATCCACTGCTTCAGGATGACAAAGAGTTTAGTTTTCGTTATGTTGACGGGATGTTGGATAAAACCGGAAACAAACAAGCGGCTCGCTGGGCAAAAAGAAAGCATATTCATGTAATCAGTGTAAGAATCATGAACAATGGGAAAAAGCCTGTTCATGGAATGCAGTTGTCTTTTTATAACGGTGACGAACCAGTTGAACGCATACACAATGTCTGGTTAGCAAAAAAGGTCAGACAGAGGAGGTCTCCGCTAATGATTTTATTTGCTCCGGTTTGGTTGGCTGAGGCGGCCTTTTACTCTTCGCTTGATGACGATGACGACTATTATTACGAGCGTTCTCCTTACGAAGAAGATACACCGAGTATAACTGGTGATATTGCTTCAGCAGTTGACAATCGACGAAAGAATGAGAACCTAAAACTGAAAGATGAGCTGGTGAATTTTCAGCTCGAAAGACAGGTTCTTTGGCCGGGAAGACCAGTTTATGGGGTAATTGGAATTAGAAGTAAAGAGAATTTGGAGCATCTGAGAATCGTAATGCACGATGTTGGTTTTGAGGTTTTATCAGCATACTAAATAGAAAAAGCCCCACCAACTGGTGAGGCTCCTTACTAACTAAACTAAAACCCATCTACCTATGAAATGTCTATCATGCGTGGTGCATGCTCTTTGTATTCTTCCCTTTTAGGAAGTAAAATTGTTAAAATACCGTCTTTGTGTTTTGCCTTAATTTTGTTGGCATCAACACCTTCCGGCAACCTGAACGAACGACTGAATGAAGAATAGTTAAATTCGCTGAACACAATCTTTTCTCCATCCTTCTCTTCTTTTTGCTCTTTCTTTTGAGAAGAAACTGTGAGAACATTGTCTTTCAAGTCGATGTGAAAATCTTTTTTATCAAGTCCGGGTGCAGCCACTTCAATTTCGAAATCCTCTTTATGTTCGTACACATTTACAGCCGGGCTTGAGCTCCATTCTGGCTTCTCAAAGACATCGTTCCAGAAATTTCTTCCAAAAAAATCGTCGAATAAATTCGGCATGTTTCTGTTTTGTTTGATTAATGGTAACATGACTAAATCCTCCTTTTTTTTAGTTCAACATCAATGATTACGTCTAAGAAACTTCAAACAATATACCAACAGGCTTTTGCTGCGATTATCGATCATGATTAAGCTTCTGGTTGCCATTTTGTCTTTTTTCTGAAGACATTTTTTCATGTGTTAATTGTTTGAATATGAAATATTTTCAGGGTTCGCTAGCTTGAGGTGCAAGGTGCATATTGTAATTTCCACTTTTTTTCGCATACCTTTGCAATCGAAATTTTTCGCAATGGGGTGCCTTAATAATTAAGGGCTGAGATCATACCCAATGAACCTGATTCGGTTAGTACCGGCGGAGGGAGTTGTGTTCCACACTTGATTTTTTATATCCTCATTGCATTTATTCATTTTCTTCTAGAATTTAATGACATGAATGTATCTGTAAACGACCGAAGTGTCGAAATTGAAAATCAAACCAACTTGCATACTCTTATTAGTCAGTTGAAACTTCCCTCGGCAACAGGTATTGCCGTAGCTGTTAACAACCAGATTGTCAAAAAAGGACAGTGGGGAAACCATCTTTTAGCAGAGAATGATCAGGTATTGATCATCAAAGCAAGCCAGGGAGGCTGATGATTCATGCTAAAATGCCAATCATCATTCAACCAATTTCAAAGATCAAAAATCAAAAACCAAATGCAAATGAATCAAGTTAAAAGCCACTTAGGCGAGACCTATAAATTCCCTAATTCGAGAAAAATTTACGTGGATGGAAATTTGTACCCGATTAAAGTTCCCATGCGCGAGATTCAACTATCTCCAACACAGATAAGTGGGAAAGAGATGGAAGAGAATCCGCCAATATATGTGTACGATACTTCCGGCCCTTATTCTGATCCCAAATTTCAAATCAATATTGAAGAGGGATTACCGAATCAGAGAAAATCATGGATTCTGGAACGCAACGATGTGGAAGAGTTGCCAAATCTGAGCTCCGAATTTGGCCAGCAACGCCTGTCTGATCCAGAGATGAAAAAAGTAAGGTTTCCCAAAATTAACCGTAATCCATTAAAAGCGAAGGCGGGCAAAACACCCACGCAATATTACTATGCCGGGCAAGGAATTATTACTCCCGAAATGGAATATGTGGCCATTCGCGAAAATCAGAACATTGAGGAACTCAATAAAAGAAGGTCGCAAAATATAGAGACGTACATCACCCCCGAATTTGTTCGTCAGGAAATTGCAGCAGGACGAGCGATGATCCCTGCTAACATTAATCACCCGGAATGTGAGCCAATGATTATCGGCAGTAAATTTCTGGTGAAAATTAACGCCAATATCGGAAACTCCGAGCTTTCGTCAGGAATTGAAGAAGAAGTTGGCAAGGCGGTTTGGGCTTTCTACTGGGGAGCTGATACGGTGATGGATTTATCGACAGGAAATCATATTCATGAAACACGGGAGTGGATTATCCGTAATTCACCGGTGCCAATTGGTACGGTGCCACTTTATCAGGCGTTGGAGAAAGTAGATGGCAATGCCGAAGACTTAAGCTGGGAGATTTATCGTGATACCTTGATTGAACAGGCCGAGCAAGGGGTGGATTATTTTACAATTCACGCGGGGCTACTTTGGAGTCATGTTCCGAAAACCATTGATCGGATGACTGGAATAGTATCCCGCGGAGGAGCGATCATGGCCAAGTGGTGTTTGGCTCATCATCAGGAGAATTTTTTGTACTCGCATTTCGATGAGATTTGTGAGATTATGGCTGCATACGATGTTGGTATTTCGCTCGGCGACGGATTGCGACCCGGTTCAATCTATGATGCCAACGATGAAGCTCAATTTGCTGAGTTAAAAGTGCTGGGAGAACTTACTCATAAAGCAAGAAAAGCAAATGTGCAGGTTTTAATTGAAGGCCCCGGACATGTACCCATGCACAAGATTAAAGAAAATGTTGAGTTGCAAAAACAGTACTGCGACGATGCGCCTTTTTATGTGTTGGGGCCACTGACCACCGATATTGCTCCGGGATACGATCACATTACCTCAGCCATTGGTGGGGCAATGATCGGCAGCTTTGGCGCAAGTATGCTGTGTTATGTGACGCAAAAAGAACATCTTGGTTTGCCGGACAAAGACGATGTAAAGCAAGCAGTTATCACCTACAAGTTGGCAGCCCATGCCGCCGATTTGGCGAAAGGTTTTCCGGGAGCTCAGGTGCGTGATGATGCAATGAGCAAAGCGCGTTTTGAGTTTCGCTGGAAAGATCAGTTTTGCCTGGCCCTGGATTCTGAAACTGCGATGCAGTTTCATGATCAGACGTTACCTGACCAGGGAAGCAAGCAGTCGCATTTCTGCTCTATGTGCGGAGATAAATTCTGCTCCATGAAATCGACGCATGAAATCCGTGAAATGGCAAAAAAGCTAGAAGAAAAACAACAGGAATTCAGAGATAAGGGAAGCGAAATCTATGTCAATCCATAATTGGAGAATATGGATCTGATTGTTATTTCACATCCCGAATCATTTCCCAATGAGGAACAACTAATTGCCCGGTTTTTTCAGCTGGGGCTTCAGCGGTTTCATTTGCGAAAGCCAGCCTGGGGACAGGAGCAAATCGAGCAATTGTTGAGAGAAATTCCAGCGGATTATTATCCCAACATTGTTTTGCACGATCAGTTTGATTTAGCAGAGAAATACCATTTGGGTGGTATTCATTTTACAGCAAAGACAAAAAGGAGGATTGAACAGTGGTTGGACTTTTCCGGAACCAAAAGCATCAGCTGTCATTCGCTTGAAGAATTGCAGGTGTTTGGTAATAAGGTGGATTATGGCTTTTTGAGTCCTGTGTTTCCTTCTCTATCAAAGCCCGGCTACGAAGGAAATTTAGATTTGCCGAAAGTAAGCTCTTTTTTGAGGCTCGAGAAGAACTATTCAGTTGTTGCATTGGGGGGCGTTTCTGATCAAACAATCAGGCAATGCGTTCAATTTGGCTTTGATGCGGTGGCTGTACTGGGGGCGATTTGGCAAAAGGAGCTTGATGCAACATCGATTCTTAATCGTTTCATTAAATTATTAAACACATGTCAACAAAACGTCCCGATGTAATTTGTTTGTCCGGATTTGATCCGAGTGGTGGTGCGGGCATTTTAGCCGACATGAAGACCCTCGAAATGCATCTGGTTCAAGGTTTGGGAGTTTGCACAGCGCTGACTTTTCAAAATGATCAGTCATTTGACGGAATGGAATGGGTGAGCGAGAAAAATATGCTTCGACAGTTGGATGTTCTTCTAGCGGCTTACCAGCCGATGGCTGTAAAAATCGGAATCATTGAAAATTTGAATGTTTTAATAAAAGCAATCGAGAAACTGATGCATCAGAATCCAGATATTCCAATTATTTGGGATCCGATTTTGAATGCTTCTGCCGGATTCAATTTTCATGAAGAGTTTGATCGTGATTTGTTCGACTATTTGCTAAGTCGCATTTCATTATTAACTCCAAATTTACCGGAGTGCGAGCATTTATTCGGAACCAGCAACGTCAATGTAATTCGTGAAAAAGTGAGTTGTGCCGTATTGATTAAAGGAGGCCATGCCGAATCCGATTTTGCAACCGATGTATTGATAGCAAACGGAGAACAACAACTTTTTCGGCATGAGAGAAAGATGGGGTTTTCTAAGCATGGAACAGGATGCATCCTGTCATCGGCAATCGCTGCAAACTTAGCACTAGGTCGTTCGCTGGCAGAATCCTGTCGCTTAGCCAAAGAATATATGCAATCCATTTTAACAAGTAATCACACCCAATTAGCCTATCATTATGAAGCCTAAAAAGACAATTGCAAGCCTACAGTTAGTCACTCATCCGGTTGAAGGGAATAGCCCATTTAACCAAGCCGAGTCGGCATTGCAGGGAGGCTGCAAGTGGATTCAGCTACGCATGAAAAATCAGGAGTTGGAAAGCTTTATATCCGAGGGACGAAAGATTATGATGTTGAAGGAGCTTTATGATTTTCAACTCATTATTAATGATCATCCGAAAGTAGCAATGAGACTTCAGGCGGATGGTGTGCATCTCGGAAAACAGGATATGACACCAAGTAAAGCCCGGCGGATTCTGGGTGACGACTTTATTATTGGAGGAACTGCGAATAGCGAGGATGATATTATGCGGCTGGTAGGAGAGGGAGTCGATTACATTGGTTTGGGACCTTTCCGTTTTACATCAACGAAAGAGAATTTAAGTCCTGTTATTGGGCTGGGAGGCTATCAGCGACTGATGGATTGGATGAAGCAAAATGAGCTGACGATTCCAATGGTTGGAATTGGTGGTGTTGGGCTTGGCGATGTTGATCCATTGCTGCAAACTGGTTTGCAAGGACTTGCTGTTTCGTCGGCTATTACCAAAGCGGAATCAATTACTTCAAAAACGAAATTATTTCTCAGAAAAATTCAAAAAACACAACAAAATGATAAAAGAACAACCTTTAAAATTAGGTGACAAAGAGTTTAAGTCTCGCTTGTTTACCGGAACGGGTAAATTTAGTTCGAATCAAATGATGGAAGATGCTATTCTTGCATCTGGATCGGAATTGGTTACAGTGGCTTTACGCCGCGTTGATATTCACGATCAAAAAGATGATTTGTTAAATCACCTGAAGCATCCTCACATCCAATTGTTACCTAATACTTCTGGTGTGAGAACGGCCAAAGAGGCGGTGTTTGCAGCGCAACTGGCTAGAGAAGCGCTGGGAACTAATTGGGTGAAACTCGAGATCCATCCCGATCCACGTTACTTGTTACCCGACTCGGAGGAAACGCTTAAAGCAACTGGGGAGCTGGTTAAATTGGGCTTTATTGTTTTGCCATACATTCAAGCTGACCCGGTTCTGTGCAAAAAATTGGAAGATGTTGGGACAGCTGCAGTAATGCCTTTGGGATCGCCAATTGGCAGTAATCAGGGATTGCAGACACGTGATTTTCTTCGCATAATTATCGAGCAAAGTAATGTGCCGGTTATTGTTGACGCCGGAATTGGTGTTCCATCGCACGCTGCCGAGGCCATTGAGATGGGGGCTGATGCTGTTTTGGTGAATACCGCAATTGCTGTTTCCGACGATCCGGTAGCTATGGGACATGCTTTTAAATTAGCTGTTGAGGCTGGCACGATTGCCCGGAAAGCAAAAGTTGGTCGTAAAAGCATGATTGCCGAGGCCAGTAGTCCGCTAACATCATTTTTAGACTAAAACAATTGGGATATGGGTTTTTATGAATTACTTCAGTCACATGATTGGGACGAAACTAAAGATGATATTTATTCAAAAAGTTCGAACGATGTTGTTCGGGCTTTGGGAAGCAACCAGCTGACAGTTGAAGATTTTAAAGCGCTGATTTCGCCGGCGGCCTCGCCTTATCTGGAAGAAATGGCACAGCAGAGCCGCATGAAAACCTTGCGTCGATTTGGGAGAACCATACAGATGTATGTGCCTCTTTACTTATCCAATGCGTGTACCAACTTCTGTATTTACTGTGGTTTTAATCATGAGAATTCTGTTAGTCGATTAACATTGAATTCTGCGCAGATTTTGGAAGAAGTCGAGGCGATTAAAAAGCTCGGTTTTGAGCATCTTTTGCTTGTAACCGGCGAACATCCGGTGAAAGCTGGATTTTCTTATCTCAAAGATACGATTCGTTTGCTGAAAGAACACTTCAAATTGATTTCGATTGAGGTTGCTCCGATGGATACTGAGCAGTACAAAGAGTTGGTTGATTTAGGATTGAACTCCGTTTACATCTATCAGGAAACCTTCCATGAGAAACGATATAATGTGTATCATCCCAAAGGTAAAAAGGCAAATTTCAGGTACCGTTTAGAAACTCCGGAACGACTTGGGCAGGCGGGTGCCTACAAAACGGGCTTAGGTTGTTTGTTAGGGCTGGAAGATTGGCGGACTGATTCTTTTTTTACAGCTCTTCATCTTGATTTTCTGCGCCGAAATTATTGGCGAACAAAATACTCTATCGCGTTTCCTCGTCTACGACCACATGTGGGAAGCTTTCAACCCAACAGCATCATCAGCGACCGTGAATTGGTGCAATTGATATGCGCTTATCGCTTGTTTGATGAAAACGTGGAACTGTCTCTCTCAACCAGAGAAAGTGCTGAGTTTCGTGATCGGTTGGTTTATATGGGAATTACTACAATGAGTGCCGGAAGTAGCACTGAACCAGGAGGCTATGCAAATAAAAACAGATCGTTGGAGCAGTTTTCGATTAATGATGCACGCAGTCCGGAGGAGGTGAAAAACCAAATTCAAGCTGCAGGATATGAGACAGTTTGGAAAGATTGGGACAGCTATTTGCAATAACAAAAAACTTGAATAAGATGCAATTGAAAGATATTGAACGGGATCGTTACCAACGACAATTGATGCTTCCCGGAATTGGCGAAAAAGGCCAGCTGAAATTGAAAAAGGCACGGGTGTTAATTGTTGGGGTGGGAGGACTGGGATCTCCTGTTGCTGCCTATTTGTGTGCTGCAGGTGTTGGCGTTTTGGGCCTTGTAGATGACGATGTTGTTGCAGAAAGTAATTTGCAACGGCAAATTCTTTATAACTCGAAAGTAGTTGGCAAGTTGAAAGTTCATCACGCTCAGGAAGTGTTACAAACATTAAACCCGGAAGTAGAAACTGAAGTTTTTGAAGAGCGTATTTCAGCGCAAAATGCCGAAGCGATATTTCAGAAATTCGACGTGATTGTTGATGCTACTGATAATTTCAGAAGTCGATATTTGATCAGTCAGTTTTGCCAACAATTGAATAAACCCATGGTGCATGGATCAATAGAGGAATTCTCGGGCATGGTTTCGGTTTTTAATTACATGGGAGGGCCAGTGTATGAAGATTTATTTCCGGAGCCGCCTCAAAATACACCCATTGATGGTGAACCGAAAGGTGTTTTTGGTGCTTTGCCGGGTATTATTGGTAGTTTGCAGAGCATGGAAGTTTTGAAAATACTTGTCGGAGTTGGAGAACCCTTGTCGGGTAAGTTGTTGAACTACGACGCATTAACCGGGCGGTTCAATACACTCAACATGATTTAGCTTACTCATACTTGCCTGTTATTTAGATTTATTCTAAATTTGCAGCAGTTTACAGCAATGGGGTGCCTTAATAATTAAGGGCTGAGATCATACCCAATGAACCTGATCCGGTTAGTACCGGCGTAGGGAGGGCATAAGGAAAAATTCCTACCTCATTGGTTAATTTAGTTTTTAACCAGATTATCAAAAAGAAAATGAAAAGATTAGGATTAATACTGCTGATGCAGTGTTTTGCCGTGTATTCATTTGCAGAGTATTCACTTCGTGGAACTGTGTTGAGTGAGTCAGGAGAAGAATTGGTTGGAGCCAACCTGATGTTGTCGGGAAGCTACAAAGGAACTTCAACGAACGAGAATGGTGAGTACGAGTTCGAGAAACTTAAAGCAGGTACTTATACCTTGAAGGTGACCTACATTGGTTACGAACCCAAGAGTATTTCGGTGAATGTGGATGGAGAAACAGAGCGAGACATCCGCTTGGAGCCACGTCATATTATGGCCGAAGAAGTGTTGGTTTCGGCAACTCGTGCAGGAGATAAAACGCCTGTAGCGAAAACCACAGTCAATCAATCAACCATCGAAAGCCGAAATATGGGACAGGATATCCCTTATTTGCTGACCATGACACCTTCGTATGTGGCTACATCGGATGCAGGTGCAGGAGTCGGGTATACCAATTTTCGCATACGTGGAACGGATTTGAACCGGATCAATGTCACCGTAAATGGTATTCCCATGAACGATGCCGAATCGCATGGAACCTGGTTTGTTGATATACCTGACTTGGCCGGATCGATCGAAAATATCCAGATACAGCGTGGAGTTGGAACCTCGACTAATGGTGCCGCGGCTTTTGGTGCCACGATTAATCTGCAAACATCAACGTTGAACAAAGATGCCTATGCCGAGTATCGGACTTCGTTTGGTTCGTTCAATACATTTAAAAACTCGGTAAGTGCCGGAACAGGTTTATTGAATGACCATTTTACCTTTGATGTTCGTTTGTCGAAGGTCAATTCTGATGGTTTTATTGATCGGGCTTCGGCTGATCTGAAGTCATTTTTTACATCTGCCGGATATTATTCGGAGAACACGGTTATAAAAGTGAACGTATTTTCCGGTTTTGAAGAGACTTACCAGGCGTGGTATGGCGTGCCTTCAGTAAAACTTAACAATGATGTTGCTGGATTGGAGCGTTACCGCGATCATTGGTTGTGGAACTCACATTCGGCTCGGGCGAACGAAGAACAGTTTGACCACATCATGAATTCGGATGCCAGAACCTATAATTTTTATACGTATGAAAATGAAGTAGATCATTATCAGCAAGATCACTATCAATTGCATTTTTCTCATCAGTTGAATGACTTCCTGAATATCAATGCGGCATTGCACTACACTTATGGCCGTGGCTATTACGAAAACTATGAATATGATGAAAATTTCACTGACTATCAGATGACAGTTCCTGAAGGAATTGAAGTGACAGATCTTGTTGCTCGAAAATGGTTGGACAATGATTTCTATGGGGCTACTTTCTCATTGAATTACGAGAAAAATAAATCAGCATTCACTTTCGGCGGAGGTCATAGTACATATGATGGCGACCATTTTGGGAATGTGATTTGGGCTCAGTACATGGGCGAAAATGAAAAGGATCATGAATGGTACCGGGGAACCGGATTGAAAAAAGACTTCAATGTGTTTGGGAAATACAGTTACCAACTAACAGAGGCTTTCAATTTATTTGCCGACATGCAGTATCGCCATATTGATTACGATATTGATGGCATTGATGATGATTTGCGGGATTTGACACAGTCGCATCAGTACGATTTTTTCAATCCTAAATTTGGTGTTTTTTACCGGCCAAACAATGCTCAGGAAGCTTATTTGAGCTATGCCGTAGCTCACCGTGAGCCAACCCGAAGTAATTTTGTCGATGCAGATCCGACCGGAAAACAACCGGTTTCTGAAACTCTACGAGATCTGGAGGCTGGTTACACTTACAAAACATCAACCTTTTTAGTTGGCGCTAATTTGTATTATATGAGTTACAAAGATCAGTTGATTGCAACCGGTGAAATTAACGATGTTGGGGCTCCAATCATGGTCAATGCAGATGATAGCTATCGTGCCGGAATTGAATTAACCGGAGGACTGAAAATTACCCGTAGCCTGAACTGGGATGGAAACGTGACGTTCAGCCAAAATAAAATAAAGGATTTCACGGAGTATGTTGATAATTGGGATGCAGGAGGGCAAGAAGCTTTTAATTTAGGTGAAACCGATTTAGCATTTTCTCCAAATGTAATTGTCAATAGCCAGTTGAAATTTAAGCCAGCACCTGCCTTAAGCTTAAGTTTACTATCAAATTATGTTGGCGATCAGTATATTGATAATACGTCGAGCGAGGATCGTAAACTGGATGCCTGGTTTGTTAATAATTTGAAAATTGAATATTCCTGGGAAGGAAATTTGTTTGATGAAATTAACCTGCACTTGATGGTGAACAACTTGTTTGATGAAGAATACGAAAGTAATGCCTGGGTTTATTCGTATTATACAGGTGGTACCCGCTACAAAATGGATGGCTACTTCCCACAAGCCGGAACTCATTTCTTTGCCGGAATAGATTTCAAATTTTAGATCAGTTGATAACCCTTGAAACTTTAGTTTTGAGGGTTATTTTTTTTCAATTTGATAAAGCTTGCTGTTTTCAGCATCAAAAAATAGAGGTGCAATCGTTACTTTCGGATATCGCCTGCGTAGTCTTCCAGCTTCTGCCAGCAGAAAGTCAACTGAGTTGCCAATCTCAAAAAAAGGCGATAGGTTTTCAAAATGCATCTGAGCATTTTCGAGCTTCCAACCGGCATTTTTAGCCATCCCTGCAATAAACTCATCCTTTCTGGAATCCAGCTGAACCATTTCACAATTGGTATGTCCAATCAGCGCGATATGCTGAATATTTCCAACGCCAATTGCAAAGGAAACCTGAAATTCGTGATAAAAAAGATTGGCTCCTCCCGAGCGAATGATGTAGGCGAAATTTTCCGGAATCCATAAGTTTTTGCGGTTGTCCATGCACATGCCAATCAGCATTTTTGGAGCTTCGTAGTTGGAAAACCGTTTGTTTAAATTATGGTATTCCAATAGTAAGCCAATTGGTGTGTTTTGGTATTCGGGGAATATGTCTTTCTTCGAAATAATTTCAACTAGTTCTGCCATTTCATTCTTTCCAGTTCAATTTGTAACAGCAACCAGTCGAGCTCCTAAAAAGTTCAAAAAAATGTCATCGGGAAAAGAATTATAGATTATTTACCCGACAAAGTTTTTCTTTTTACTTTTGAAGAACGAAAGGAATATTTTTATGGCAAAAGATTGGAAAGAGCGTCTGGGAGTAGTTTATTCAACCAACCCTGACTTTGGTTACAACAAAGAAGAACAGGAGAGTGAGGAAACGTTGCCGGCCCGGCAACAGGATTTGAGAGTTAGCCTGGACAAGAAAAATCGCAAAGGTAAGGCTGTAACATTAGTTACCGGATTTGCAGGCAATGATGAAGATTTAAAAGACTTGGGTAAATTGCTAAAAACCAAGTGTGGAGTAGGAGGTTCAGCTAAAGAAGGGGAAATTCTCATTCAAGGCGATTTACGTGATAAGGTCGTTCAAATTCTTCAAAAAGAAGGTTACAAAGTAAAGCGATCGGGAGGGTGAAGTGTATTTCCTAAGTTAATTGTTTTCAAAAACAAGAAGCAAAGCAAACAAACCAATCAGTAATCCGATAACCCCTTCAAAAAGTCGATTTTTTACAAGGTTTTAATTTTCTAAAAATCAAGGCAAAATGACGACTTCCTTTATTCAATCGTTTTCTGAACAAGGTTGAGGGGGTAGAGTGCTTCATGTTGAGAAGAGATTAATTTCTATAATATTCCATTGCTTTAGGCATCAGTCGTTTCAGGTTGTTTATTCGTTTTTGCGGGTTCGGGTGGGTCGATAAAAATTCTGGAGGATTTCCTTCGCTTTGACCCATCATTCGTATCCAAAATTCTGGTGCTTCTCTGGGGGCATAATTAGCCATTGCCATAAAATAAAGGCCCAGTTCGTCAGCTTCACTTTCATGCTTTCGGCTATAAGGTAATGTTACGCCAAGCTGGGTGCCAAGGCCAAAGGCAGTCATGGCTATTTGTATGGTCGTTTCTTTGCTTTCCTTTAGTGCTTCAGAGAGTGCAGTACCTCCCATTTGCAGGGCAAGCTGCTGCGACATACGCTCATTACCGTGCTTTGCAATAGCATGAGCCACCTCATGGGCCATCACAACGGCTATTCCGTTATCGTCCTGACAAATGGGGAGAATACCTGTGTAAAATGCGATCTTTCCACCCGGCATGCACCAAGCGTTGAGTGCATCACTTTTTATCAGGTTGAATTCCCATTCATAGCCATCAATCAAGGCTTTTCGATCAATACTTGCGAGGTATACTTCGACAGCGTTGGCAATGCGTTTTCCGACTCTGGCAATTGCTTGACTTTCATCGGTATTACGAATGGCATTTTCTTCTTGTAGCACCTGATTGTAACTCTGGTTACTAAGAGTGAGCATTTGAGCCGTTGGAATTGCTGTAAACTGTTTCCGGTTGGTTAAAGGAACTGTACTACAAGCTGTGAAGATGAAAAGGGTTATTACGAATATAAAACGTTTCATAGTTTGCTGTTTTTAACAATGATTGTTTTGGGGCTTTATCACGTTTGTATAATCTAATGATGTGCCAAAGGCAATTCAAAATAAAATGTTTGCGTTAATATGTTGATAGTTATGGATTTGTGGTTTTTGGGAGCGATGAATCTTGGTTACTCATGTCCACCACTTTCCCCAGAATGTGGAATTGGGACTAATTCCTTATCTCTTGAGATTTATAGCAATGCATGAATGCACTGGGAAGAATTCCAGATTTCTCTTTGAATCGTTTCGGAAATGCACTTTTATCGGAATAACCAACGGCTCAAGATATTTCCTTGATGGTAAGATCTTCTTCAGTTAACAGGAGTTTGGTATAAATTGCACGAAAGATGCAGAAATGTTAGAGACGCATTTTTCTTTAGCGTTGAATTTAAGTTAATCACTAGTTGTAGCCTGGGTCATAGCTGAGATTAATTAGGTATCTGGATTATTTGGCTGTTTTATTTTCACAGCCATTTCTTCAAGCAAATCAATACGTCGTTCTTGATTAATTGTATAATGGGTGTATACATCTTCAAAAATTAACCGGTTCGGAACAACTACTTCCTGACCTTGCAGGGTCGCCATTTTAACAGCGCGCAGCGCCATTGATTTAACGGTGCCGAACTGATCTCCAAATTCAATGATATCGCCTACGTTGATGGTGCTTTTCAGGGTAATATAAATACCTGACAGGAAATTTGAAATGGCGTCTTTAAAGGCAAAACCGACTGCCAGCCCCATAATTCCAACACCTGCAAGTAGCGAGGTGATAGTTTTTTCCAGTTCAAGGATGCCTAAGGCCACAAACAATCCCACTGTCATCATGATGATGCGGGTTAATGATGAGATGAGTTTGTTAACTGCAATGTTACGCGATACTTTGAAGAGCGTTTTGGAAAAGACAGCTACGACTATACGCGAAATGGCATAGAAAAGGACGATAGCAACAATCGCGACAATGAAATTGGGAAGCATAGCAATTGCAGTCTCAATCTAATTACCAATTTTATCTGAAATGATATTGTACGCGTTCTCTATATAATTCATCTTCTTCGTATAAAACGGGCAGGAAATCTTTCCTGCCCGTGCTATTCATAGACTAACTAAACTCAATGAACAATCGAGATTGTCTTTACAATTATTCTATATCTTAGTCGTTTTTTAGCGATTTCTTTAGGTCGTTAAACTCATCTTTAATTTCATCACCAGCATCCTCTAATTCTTCACCAGCTTCGTCGGTCCAGTTTTTCAGTTTTTCATGAAGCGACTGACTCTTGTTCCTGACATCGTTGTAGGTCTCTTTTACCTCGTCACTCACATCTTCGCCGCCCTCTTCAATTTTTTCGCCGAATTCTTCCATCGACTCATCAAATTTTTCAAGTCGTTGTTCCAGCTTATCACCAAAATCAGGATCGCTCGAATCCATATCTTCTAAGTCTTGTTCGAGTTGATTGAGCTCTGCTTCTATCTTGTCTCCCAGATTGTCTTTTTTTGGCTGAGGCTGGCATGCAATAAAAATACTGCTAACGAATAATGCCATAATAAATGTAATTGTCAATTTTGTTTTCATACTTAATACTTTTTTGGGATTGAATAATTGTTGTCATTGTATGGATAGGGAAAACTGTGCCGTAAGCTATGGTTGTGTTTTTGTGTACTTGCTAAGTGTTTGATTATGTGTATTTTGTGTTGGGGTTTTTATTCTAATACAAGATTTGAGTTTACATTTGATATGTAGACTAATTTGCGCAAATTGTGGAGTTTTCCACCAATTTGAATTTTTTTAATCACAGTGTGAGACGCTTTAACCAAATAGTTTCAAGAGCCTCTGCTTCGGAGATTCATATTTTCGTCCTTGATTTTCAGGGGAGATGTCAGTCTCTAGACTAACAAAGTGGGGAAATAAGGGAAATTAGCTTTAAGAATTTTTGTTACTAGTTTAGGACTTTGTATTCCTCGCAACCCATTTCTCTGCAAACGATTCCCATTCTTTGAATTGTTCTTCTTTCATCACTTTCACCATTTTTACTTGCCCGCCTTTTTCCTTTTGCTGCGTATTCCAGTCGAGGAAACAGTCTACGGGAACCGTTTTTACAATCACTCCTTTTAATGCTTTTGATCGGGCGACGCCATAATTTTTATTGGCTTGCTGTAGCTTTTGGTCCAGTGTTTCTGCCAATTCTTTATTATTAATCTCATTGTTGCATGCCAGGTACCATATATGATGATAATCGCCAGCAATTTTCACCGCAGAAACGGTAAACTCTGAAATCTTCAGATTTAATTCATCCTCCAATTCAAGAATGGCATCGTTCATTTTATTGACGGAAAGTTGGGAGCCCACTACATTTAGGAAAAACTTGGTTCTGCCTGTTATTTTAATTTCTGCACGATTGACATCGGTAAACTGAATGGTATCACCAATCATATAGCGCCAAAGGCCCGAAACTGTGCTGATGACCAATATGTAATCCACTCCTTCTTCCACTTCGGTCAGATTTAATGCTGGCGCGTTGGCTTTCAGAGTTCCGTCATTATTTAGGTATTCTTGTTTGAAAGGTACAAACTCGTAATAAATACCATTGTCAATCAACAGCTTCATGGCTCGTGTTTCGGGGCGCTGTTGAAATGCGATAAATCCCTCCGAAGCAAAGTAGGTGTCGATAATGGTTATCGGATGGGCTAGTAGTTCGTTAAAATTCTTTTCAAAAGGCTCAAAAGCAACACCTCCCGTTGTATAAACCTGTAGGTTAGGCCAGATATCATGAATGTTGTCAACATGGTGATATTCAATTACCTTTTTCAACATAAGCTCCAGCCACGATGGGATACCACTGATGGCTCCAATGTCCCAGTTTTTAGCCCTCTTGGAAATTTCAAGTACCCGTTCATCCCAGTCTTTAATTTTCGAAATTTCTTCACCGGGACGATAGAATCCTTTAAACCAAGGGGGTATGTTTCCAGCACTAATACCACTAATTTCGCCCTCAAGGTATCCGTTATTTTCGTTGAGTTTGGTTGAACTACCCAGCATCAGGATTTCTTTTTCAAAAAATGAAGCCGGCAAATTGAAATTGGCGGTTGCACCAACCTGCTTGATTCCAGCCATACGAATAGCATTTAGCATTTCGTCGCTTACTGGAATCCGTTTGCTTTGCTTGCCGGTAGTTCCCGAACTTAGTGCAAAGTATAGTGGTTTTCCGGGCCAACTTACGTTTTCCTCTCCTTCGTACAGTCTGTACCACCATTCCTGATGCATGCTGTGGTAGTCGGAAAACGGAATCTGTGAGGCAAATGCTTTGCGCAGATCCTGAGCCAGCAGCAAGTCTGCAAACTGATAATGTTTGCCAAAGCTGGTGTTGGCAGCTTTTATCAATAGTTCCCGAAGAACATGTTCCTGTTCTTTTTGATATTCCGTTTTCGTAGTGAAAGCGTGTCCCAGCTCCACCGCTTTTTTGATGAGTGTACCTATGATAGCCATTTTTTTTATGATTTATATTTTCTGGATTATCAATTTGAACGCCAAAATAGAGCAATGGTTTAAATGTTTGATTTTTAGCTTCACATCTTGTCATTAGTGAGGAATGTCTACCTCATATTGTAGAAAACAATATGCAATAAAAGTCAGCCGGCTCTTACTTATTACAATTAGCGTAATAAACCTTTAATCCTTAACAAAACCAGCTCGTTGCCGACTTTTAAATAAGAGATTTGGCGGCGTGGCATAGTTTTATCATACTTCTGTTATTATAAACATTTAATTATTAATATTATAAACATTTAATTATTAATATTATGAAAATTGTAGGAACTGTATTATTAATTTTAGGAATTATTGGAGTTGTTGTTTTTGGAATTCAGGCATTTAATGACTCCGAAAGTTTTAACGTTTTAGGGGCAGAAGTTGCTGTAAGTAAAGCAAATTGGACTCCGTTGATTGTTAGTGCGCTGGTTTTGGTGGCGGGCATTGTATTGCCAATGACCAAGCGTAAAAGTGACTGATAATTCAGCCTTTGGATCATTGGCTTTTACTCACAGGCAATAAAAACGAACCAATATGAAAAAACTTAACAAATTTTTGACGACAGTTCTGATTCTCTTCATTGCTGTCGTTTCTTTTTTTCTGATCGGCAATTATTTATTGTCTGCGTATATTCAGAATAAACTTCAGGAAGCTCCCATTTCATCATTTCTAATAAAAGAGGTGGACGTGTCAGTTAATTTATTTAGACGAGAAGTTACGCTCAGTAATATTGAAGCGGCAGATTCAACCGGAAATGGGAAAATAGCTGCTACCGAACTGTCGGTGAGCGGAATTAGACTATGGCCATGGTTGACCCAAGATGAAATTGCAGCAGGTCGGGTGTTTATTTTAAACCCCGTGGCTCAACTTACGATGTCGAATGATTCGGATCAAGTTTCAGGGAGTCGGTCGGAAATGTCTAAACAGAAGTTTGAGCTGGACGAGTTGGAAATTGTGGGTGGTGAGATCTCTTTTTTGAAAAATAGCGACGAACGGTTAGACACTGTTTTTGCAGGAACATTGGATTTTAATCTTCACAATATTAGTTCAAAATCTTCTGACGGACAGTTTGTATTCAAGCAAAGCTCGTTTGAAAGAGTGCATCTGAAATTAAAAAATGGGCGATACAATTTGCCAAATCAGTTGTACGCACTCGAATGTCAATCGCTAGATTTTAACTCGGATAAGCAGCGGCTGACTATTGACGAGCTGCATTTTTTGAGTAGATATTCGAAGTATGAAATAGGTAAGCAACTCGGCGTTGAAACCGACTGGTTAGATTTGGTTATGGCCGGTTTTACAGTGAGTGAGCTTCAGTTTAGCAAGTTGCTGACTGACGCTGCTCTGATCTTTAATGAAGTTCAGATTAATGAGCTTTCCGTAGATGCATTTAAAGACAAACGACTTCCGTTTCCAAAGAAACCTGATACTAAGTTGCCAATGAGAATGATTCAGGATTTGCCGTTTCTAATACATGGAGATTCGATTTCAATTGAGAACGGATCGATTAAATATGCTGAGCGGGTTAAAAATTCGAAAGATGAAGGAGCTGTTACTTTTGATAGCTTGCGTGTAAAAATATATTGCTTGAGTACGATTGATCGTTTAATTGCCAGGAAAACAGCGATGCACGCGGAGGCTCGGGTTATGAATCAAGGGAGGTTGAAAGCTGGTTTTATATTTTCCAATAAAAAGTATCCAAAAGTGAATCAGGCCAGTGGTTCGTTAAGTTCCATGTCGATCATGGCTTTCAATCCAATTGTAACGCAAAATGCATCTGTGTTTGTAGAGGATGGTCATTTGAAGCAATTAGCCTTCAATTTTACGTATAATAACAATCAATCAAATGGTGATTTGATTTTTGAGTATGACAATCTGAATGTTCATATATTGGATACTGAAGATGAATCCAATAAAGAAATTCAGTCGTTTATTACAAACTCGTTCTTGTTACACAAAAAGAACCTGAGAGAAGAAAAATCGTTTCGTAAAGGGACCATTTCCTTCGAACGAGACAAGAAGAAGTCGATTTTTAATTACTGGTGGAAATCGGTTTTAAGTGGAATTAAAAGTATATCGATTTTATAAGGCATAAGGATGTTGGGTAGGATTATTCACACATTCCCCCAGCGTTTCTACAGCCATATCTTCAGTTTGTTTTCATTATTGATCTACAGGTCAGCGTGTTATTTGTTTTGGCACGAATTTTACTTTATCGTTAACCAATAAGTATTGCGAAACTATTTCTGTTTTTCGAAAGATTGAAAATAAAGAATCAGAATATAAATTAAAATTTACCATTGTGAATAAACTAGAAATTAAAGGAAATTGGAACGTGTTAAAAGGCAAGTTTAAACAGCGCTATGCCGAATTGACAGAAGATGATCTGACTTATGTTGAAGGTAAAGAGGACGAGTTACTTGGGCGTCTTCAGGCAAAAACCGGAAAAACCAAGGATGAATTAATAGAAGAAATTAATAAATTAGAATAGTATGAGATCATTATTATATTTAATCGCTGTCATTTTGGTTATTGGATGGATTTTTGGGTTTTTTATCTACTCCCTCGGTGCGTTGATACACGTATTGCTGGTGTTGGCCCTGATTTCAATATTAATCTCGATAATTCGAGGCCGATGACAGCACACACGTGAAGCAAAACAGAGTGTAAAGCTGGATTGAAATTTCAATCCGGCTTTTTTGTGCTTTATTTTTGGTGACAGCTGTCTGTTTAGTATAATTGCTAAGATTTGCTCATAAGTGTTATTAATAAAAACTGATCCAATTATTCGTGTTTCTTAATTAGGAGGAGATTAATTCCATTCTCTCTGGGAATAATGAAGGATTATTTATTCTTTTCTACAGAAGAAATCTCGAAAGGAGTCGCATACTTAACAGGCTTATTTTCGTGATTAAAGTAACGTGAATATTGATGTGTTAGTTCTACTCCAAAATAAAAAATTATCGAAACAAAATAGATCCACATCAAAATTACAACAAACGAACTGGCGGCCCCGTAAATTGCTCCAAGGTTACTACTTCCAATAATTATTCCTATCAAAAATTTTCCGAGGGCAAACAAAATAGCAGTAAATGTGGCTCCAAACCAACTCGCACTCCAGTGAACGCTAAGGTCGGGTAAAAAGCGGTATATCAGCGCAAATATTGAGGCGATGATGGCTAACGATAGTACGATATTAATTACTTGTGCGAACACAATAAAATCGGTGCTAAAATGAGTTGATAGAAAGTCTTTCAAAAATGCGATGGAAGCATCGATAATGAGTGAAATGAGCAGTACCAGTCCAAGACTTAAAATAACGCCAAAAGAGAACAGCCGGTCGATCGCTAATTTTAGAAGATTTTGCTTTAGGCTTGGTTTTACCTTTATCCGCCAAATAAAGTTGATTGAATTTTGCATGATAGCAAACAAGGTAGTTGCCGAGATAAGGAAAAATCCAATACCAATAATTGCTCCGATTCCACTGTTTTCTGTGATTTGGTAGTTATCGATAGCCGTTTTTAAAACTTGCGTACTTTCCTCACCTATAAGTTTGTCGACTTCGTTAAATAGCTTGGTACTCATGGTTGCATCACCGGTGAAGAAACCAAATACCGAAATAATAATAACCAACATTGGAGCTAACGAAAAAATTGCAAAATAGGCTGTTGTAGCAGCCATATTTACCGGGTTGTTAGCTCCAAAATTCAACAAGCTTCGTTTAAATATTTTGAAGGTGTTTTTACCCTTTTTTTTGAGATTCTTCTTTTCCATATCAAGTGTGTTTTTTCTTTATTCTTTTCCAAATTCGCTTGAGTGATACTTCGTATTTTGATGTGCCGCGATCGCTAATCAGGTATGCAAAAGGTTCGAGCTGGTCGATATTACGCATAATTATTTTCAGGATAGCAAGACACGGAACCGCGATTAACATTCCGGCAATTCCCCAAATCAAATTAGCCGTTAACAAACTGATAATAATTGCTAAGGGGTTGATTTTGATGTTTGAACCAACGATATTGGGAGTGATCAAGTTGTTCTCGAGAAACTGAATGACGGCGAATAGAGCAAATATCTTTATCATAGGCTCCAGAGGCTCCTGCATGGTAAATAGCGCAAATAAAATTGGTATTAGGCCGCCAATAAAAGTTCCAATGTAAGGAATCAGGTTCAATACAGCAGCTATTACTCCGAAAACCATCGCATGAGGAATGCCAATAATCAACAACCCCGTGGAATTTAAAATGGCTAATATCAGAACTACAATCAGTAAACCCCCCATGTATTGAGTGGTTACTGTTGATACTTCACGCAGGATATCCAGTGCTTTTTGTTTGTTTTTGCGCCCTACAAGCCTGAAAATGAAATAGGCTGTTTTGGTACGATAAAACAACAAAAAGAAAATGTAAACAGGAAGTAGTCCGAGTTGAAAAAGAGTAGTCGTTGTTGCCGTAAAAACGCTTCCTGCCATCGATTGCCAGGATGAAAAGAAACTGTCAGTAATTTTTCCCAAATAAAGATCCATGGTACTTGTATCAACTCCCAACTGGAGTTCCATGAAATCTTGAAACATATCAGCCTTGCCATTCACTTGACGTTTTAAATCTGCCAGATTGATATTGGTATTGGATATTTCCAGTGATAGGAACAATGCAGCTCCGCCGAGGATTAATAGTGCAAGAATAATGACAAGTAAAATGGCAATAATTCGGTGTACTCCGCGCCGCTCCATAGCTTCGGTAAGTGGATACAGTAGGTAGGTGAAAAAAACGCTTACTGCAAACGGAATCAAGATATCTTGTGCCAACAAGAGAGTCAATATGAAAATGGAAATGACAAATAAGGTTAAGGATAAAGATGTAAGCGATAGTTTTTTCATATTGCTATAATTATTTGATTTTTTTTATCTCTTTAGAAAGGACGAATTATTTTTCACTAAAAATCCACGAGGATGTCGCATTGTGTGTGTATGCTGTTTTTTTATAGAAAGAATTATGCCAATTATCTTCAACTATAAAATTCAGCTTCTTAGCGCCCTGTAGTATTGCATTTCGGCTTGAGTGGACACTTTAATGGGGAATTGTGTGGAAAATTGTCCCCGAAATTTGAGTGAGGGTGGTTGGTTGTTAGCCGATTGGCTAACTGGTATAATATTCGCAACCTTCAGCTTATCTGTATTGTTAATTAACAGGTGATGTAGTGCGCATAATCTAAAGTCGGATATTTAGTTAAATTTGGTAAAGGAAACGACATCATATGACAAAATCATTTTGGGGACTGTTATTTTTTTTGTGGCTTTTCTTTTTGGGAAATTCTAATCTGTCGGCTCAGGAAAATTATGAGGTCCGAGATATTTCCTTCCATGGAAATAAAACACTGGATGAAGATTTTCTGCTCGAACGAATGGCCTTGAAAGAAGTATCGTACATCGAAAAGCTAATTACCAATGAAGTGCCCTTTTTATATAATCAGCGGTTGGTTGATCTGGATATTGAGCGATTGAAGCGAATTTATCAGAGTGAAGGTTTTTTGCATGCGGAGGCTTCGTTGAGCCCTCTTCAAATTAATGAAAAAAAGAAAACCGTTAAACTGCGCATAGCGATTACGGAAGGAGAACCGATTACCGTCTACAGTGTTGCGATAAAGCCCTCTGATGCCTTAAACGGAATCGATTTGGACTCCCTTCAAGATAAGGCATTCAGGGATATGCTATTAACAAAAGGAACTCGTTTTCGCGATGCTGCACTCATCGAAGATGTTCAGGTCGTTGAAAATGCATTCAGAAATCTGGGCTATGCTTATGTTGAGGTGAACTACGATCTCAATATCAATTTAGATGAGCTGAAAACGCCAATTTTTTACGAGGTAGATCCGGGGCCAATTTGCCAATTCGGTGAAACGTCAATCGAAGGAAATAAGCATGTCTCAACGACTTTTATCCGAAAACAACAAATGTTTTCCGAGGACGAGCTTTACAACAAATCAATGCTCAGCGAAACCCGGGAGAATTTGTACCGTTTGCAGCTTTTTCGGATTGTTTCTGTTTTACCACAAAAAGATAAAAAAACGCTTAAAGACCCAATTCCGATTCAACTTTATGTAGAGGAAGCCCCTCGACTAGAAGCCCGCTTTGGAGTTGGATATGGTACCGAAGATAAGTTTCGTACGTTTTTAGATTTGAATTATCGTGGTTTCTTGGGAGGGGCTCGTCGAATCAATTTGTATTTAAAACATTCGGCTTTAATGCCCTATCATGCGAGTTTAAAATGGATTCAGCCCCAGTTTTTAAGCAAGAAAAGTTCAATATCGCTCAATCCCTTTATCACCCGAAGCTCGGAGCCGGGATATGAAACCCGCACTTATGGTATTAACATTCCCATAAATTATAGGTTTAATAGCTGGCTAAACAGCACCCTGACCTATTACCTGGAAGATGTTGAGCAACGGGTTGAGCAGGGAGATAGCGAACTCCCCGGTGCCGAAGACTCCAAGTTTCCGTATGATAAATCGGGGGTGTTGCTGTCAACGGTTTTCGATAACTCAAACCCACAGTTTTCGCCCGTCGAAGGGTTTAACTTTTCAGTAGGTTTTAAAGTAAACGGGCATTTTTTTGGGAGCAATTTTAGTTATACCCGCCTTTGGGGAGATATCAGGCACTACCAGGAGATTGGCGACTGGGTGCTGGCAACGCGCATTATGGCCGGCGGAATTAGTTCGGCAGACACCAGTGGTTTTATTCCGGTTGAGGATCGGTTTTATTCAGGGGGTAGCAACTCTGTTCGTGGGTGGAGTCGGTCGGATCTTGGACCCAAGCGCGACAGCGGCACACCATTAGGGGGTAAAAGTATTTTGGAAGCCAATCTGGAGTTACGTTATCCGCTGTTTTGGCGGGTGAGTGGTGTGGCTTTTATTGAAGGGGGAAATATCTGGAGCGATTCGTATCGTTACCAACTAAACGATTTGGCTTATGCTGCCGGTGGTGGTTTGCGAATTGATACGCCCATTGGTCCAATCCGGCTGGATCTTGGGGTGCCGGTTTGGAATGAAAAGAAAAGCCCTCAGTTTTTTATTAGTGTAGGACAAGCATTTTAAGCAAACATGAGAAAAGGATTGAAATATAGCTTGCGTATGGTGGGTGGTTTGGTTGGATTTGTATTGCTGATCTTGTTATTGGCTGGCTTGCTGATTCAGACACAGCCTGTGCAGGATCGTATTGCACGTTTTGCTGAGAAGCAAGCCGCTTCTGCCTTAAATGGGGAACTGTCGATCGGACGGTTGGACGGCAACTTTTTTACGAGCCTGAAACTGTCTGATGTGCTCCTTCGTCTGGAGCAGGACACGCTGGCAAGCATCGACGAATTGGAGTTGAGATACAGGCTGTGGCCTTTGCTGAAAAACAAGTTGGTGGTGACTTCGGCAAGCATTGTCCGCCCATTTGTTCACCTGAAGCAACAGGCCGATTCCACCTGGAATTTTGAAAAGCTAGTGCCGGTTTCGGAGCCGGATACCACATCAACTTCAAGTAATTTTAAGATTGATGTCGCACAGTTTCACCTGACAAACGGGAACATCCGTATCAATGCGCTCGATACCATTATTCCGCAGCAAATAAAGAATTTGAATACCGAATTGAGCTTATCGTATTCAACAGAAAAGCAAGTGCTGGAATTATCTGGTCTTTCGCTTGAAACGCTTCAGCCTGATTTTACGTTGCAGCAGTTGGCTTTTCAATTACGGCGAAATCAAGATGCCGTGCAGTTGACAGACTTTCAGTTGAAAACAGCACAAAATCAATTGAAAGGGAAGGCTGAGTTTGATGATCAGCCGGATCGTTCGGGAAGTGCTGACTTGTTGAGTGATTCGCTCAAGGTCAGCGAGTTTGAATTTTTTCTGTCGGGATTTAAATTACCGGCTTCTCCGGTTTTAGAAATTGATGGATCTCTGGATGGTGAGTCTGCTTCGGGAGTGATTAAGCTGACAGATGGTAGACAGCGAATCCGCTTGAACTTGTCGTCGGCCAATTTGGCACGCTTCGTTTTTGAGCCTTCGGCGGTCCCGCTTCAATATCAACTTGATGCAAATTTTGAAAACATTGATTTACGGCATTGGCTGGGCGATCCCGAAATGAATTATCAGATCAATGGTCAGCTGTCGGTCAATGGAGAGGGAACTGATCCGAAGTCGGCCAACGTTCGAATGAAAGGAGATTTTAACGATTTCAAAATTCAAGATCAGACTGTAAAGGAGTTAAGCTTGGACTTAGCTCTGGAATCCGGTTCTCTGGATGGCATTGTGCAGGGACAAGGTGCTTTTGGCTCGTTCGAGTTGAAGCCGTACATCCGCAATTTGCAAACCAATCCGGCCTATAAACTCAAGCTAAATACGAGCCATCTAAATTTGGCTGAACTGACCGGGCAAGACAGTCTTCGTTCGGATATTAACCTGACAGCGCGGGCTGAAGGGCAGGGGTTTGATCCCAAAACCTTGCAGGCAAAGGCTCATCTGTATTTATCGCCCTCATCACTGATGGGTATTCAGGCAGACACTCTGGTAGCCCATGTGCAGTATCAGCACGAAAACGTATTGATCGACTCCATGCTGCTCAATACAAAGAGCTTGCACTTGCAAGCCGATGGGAATTACAGTTTGCGTGGCAATTCCGATATCAATCTCACAGCTTCGCTGGATCATCTTGATGAGTTTAAGGCGTTCATTCCAATTGACGATATTAAAACAAGTGGAAAGCTTCAAGCTCACCTTTGGGGAACGACGGATTCGTTACATCTGGAGTCGACCATCGACTTGGGCATGACAGCTTTGCAGGATATGACCATTCAGCAGCTGTTGGTAAAGGCCGAAGGATTAGTTACACCACAAGATACCATGGTTGATGCCCGACTTAGTGCCTATGAATTTGTGGGGGCAGGACTGGCTCTGGATTCACTGGCCTTTGATGTGCATGCCCGTCCTGATTCAGTATTTGTAGACGGACAAATCGCCAACGCCGACTTGCAAACCCAATTGCAGGCCGGAATCCGATTGGGTGGTCTTCTTCGAGTGAGTCTTTCGCAGTGGTCACTGGATTATAAAAATCAGCATTTCGAATTGCAAGATGCCCCAGCCATTGTTGAAATTGACTCGATGAGCTACCGGATTGACAATTTTAAGTTGGCCGACAACACAAGCGATTCTGCTCAATACATCATGGCTCAGGGAATCATTAACCGCCGTGGGAACGAAGATTTTAAGTTGAACGTTGCACGGGTTAATTTGAACCAGTTTTTGAAAATGCTCGGACAGGATTTGAAAGCTGAAGGCCTGTTCAATTTAAATTTGCAACTGTCGGGTACCTCGGATAACCCTCAGCTGAAAGCTGATTTCGGCTTGCAGCAGGCTACGATGAACGATTACGCGTTTACCGAATTTGGTGGCACTGCAAACTATTCGGGATCAGAAATGGATATAACTGCCCGCCTCGTGCCACAAGACAGTGGAATGATTGAGCTGTCCGGTATCATTCCCTTTCAGTTGATCATGGATAGCCTGGCGGTGAATTTCAATCCCAAAGACTCGATTGACGCCCGACTGGTGGTCGATCGTTTCCCACTGGCAGTGCTGCAAACGGTAGATGTCCCCGATGGAATTTCCGGATATTTGCAAGGGGCTGTAGATGTAAAAGGAACGGTAGAATCTCCTGATCCTTCGGGTAGCATTCGACTGAAAAATGCCTCTCTGCGTGTGCCGGGGTATGGAATTGATTATCGTGAAATTCAAATGAAGCTGAATTTTTTGCGTGACCAAATGAAACTGGATACGCTTCTGATAATAACGGAGGATGGCCGAATGACCGGGGACGGAGAAGTGAAATTTAACTCTGACTTTTATAAGGGCAATGTTAGTGGCTCGAAAATCGCAGTTAATTTTGATCAGTTTAACCCGCTTAGTCACAAGCAACTGAACATGCAAGTATCGGGCGATGCAAACTTGGGCGGCATGAAAGACAGTGTGCAGTTTGGTGGACATCTGACTATTCCGCAAGGGGAGGTTTACTTGCCGGCTCTTTTTAATATGATGGGGCGTATGAGCGCTCCCGAGATGCCAAAGCCCATTTTGCTGCGTGAGCTGGAGACGCTTGAAAACACCACCATCGATACACTGTCCATTTCGATGCTGGATTCTACCCGCCGGGATACAGCCGGGTTTGACTATTTCGATAAGCTCACCGGCGAATTGCAGATTACCATTCCGAAAAACACCTGGATCAAAAATGAGGATATGCATATTGAGATTTCGGGTGACCTGGAATTTATTAAGCACAAAGAGTTTTTCGAGTTGTTTGGAAGCGTTGAAGTGGTGCGCGGGCAGTACGACTTGTTTGGCCGCACCTTTATGATTGAAACAGGAACAATTTCGTTTCAGGGAGGGGAAGAGTTGACTCCCCGCTTGGACATTACAGCCAACTATAATTTTCGGAATGCTCAGCGGATGTTACAAAAGTTAACCGTAAAGATAGCTGGTACACCTGATGATCCGACTGTGAATTTTGCTTTGGATGGGAGCAGCGTGAGCGAGGGAGACGCGCTATCGTACATTTTGTTTGGGAAGAGCATGAATGAACTGAGCATGGATCAGCAGGAGAATGTGAGTGGAGCCGGCGATATTGCTGGTAAGGCAGCGGCTTCTATTCTGTCGTCGCAGTTAACCAGTTTCTTGGGCGACAAACTGGATGTCGATTATATTGAAGTAAAAGGTGGTGGCAATTTCGATAATGCTACGGTAACAGTAGGCAAATACATTACCAACGACCTGTTTGTAAGTTATGAGCAGCGCTTTGGCGAAACCGACGAAAAAGACATAGCCAAATACGAAGTGAAACTGGAATACGAGCTTTTTAAATTCCTGTTCTTTCAACTCAACAACTCGTCGAGGGATAGTGGTTTCGATCTGATTTTTAAGTTTGATGCAGAGTAGCGTGAACATTGCTGCTTTTGTATGGATATTGATCAAGATATCGCAAAAGCATGTCCGCTGTAACCTATGGTTTTCCTGAACTTGTTTCAGGACGAGTCATCTGTTGAACTTGAAAGCAAGAAATAAGGATATGAAACGAACATGAATTTTCATTCTTCAAATTCACGAGCAAGGGGAATTAAAATTCATCGAGAGTTCCATCGAATACAAATGAGATAAACAATTTTAACGAGATGAAATTCATAAATACAGAAATCTGGCTATGATTGAGTTGTACGTTGTTTCGGTGAAAGGAAGTAGAATTGTATTGATCAGATTTTAAAAGTTAACCAACATATTGGTATTTGCTTTGCATTACAAAAATAGGGTGTGACTTCAAGTCACACCCTATTTTTAGATTCACTATTTTGTTTTACTTTTCAGGAATACTCTCCAGTGTTTTAACCAGAAAGTCCCAAAATTTCTTGACTGTTGCAATGTTTACTTTTTCGTCGGGCGAATGCGGAAAGCGAATGGTTGGGCCAAACGAGATCATATCCCAATGAGGATAGATGCCACCAAGTATTCCACATTCCAATCCGGCATGAATGGCTTTTATTTCGGGTATTTTCCCATAGTTCTCGTTATAAACCGCTTGCATGGTTTTAAGTATGGGCGATTCCATATTGGGTTTCCATCCGGGATAGGCGCCGGAAAATTCAACTTTAGCACCTGCTAAGCTAAAAACGGCTTCAATCCGATTGCCCAACTCAACCTTCGACGAATCAACCGAGCTGCGCATCAAACAAGCAATTGAAATCGTTTTATCCGCACGATTCAATTTTACACTGGCCAAATTGCTCGAAGTTTCCGTGAGTCCGCTCATGCTGTCGCTCATTCGGATGACGCCATTGGGGCAAGCCATAATTCCTTTTGTCAAATTCAGCTGAGTTGTTGAGTCAATAACCGATTGTGGAACTTCGGTTTCTTCAAGTCTCAATTTGAGTTCTGGTTCAGTAGCTGCCAATTCGTTTTTAATAAGCTGAAATTCAAGCTCGATTGTTTTTCTTAATTCATCAACTTTTTGTTTTTCAACAGTTAGTACACCAAATGCTTCGCGCGGAATCGCATTTCGAAGACTACCGCCATCTATTTCAGCAAGACACGCTCCATATTTTTTCTGCGCTTCATTTAGCAACCTGAAAAATACCTTGTTGGCATTTCCTCGTTGTAAAATAATATCCATCCCCGAATGACCGCCCTTTAATCCGGTAATATTCAATTTTAAAGCGACAGAATTTGCAGGTACAGCTTCTTCGGTATATGAAAAACGAATATTCGCATCTTCACCACCGGCGCATCCAACGTACAGTTCGCCTTCATCTTCCGAGTCCATGTTGAGCAGGATTTCGCCTTGCAATACGCCTGGTTTTAGGCCTTCAGCTCCATCCATGCCGGTTTCTTCGGTGGCTGTAAATAAGGCCTCAACCGACCCATGCTTTAAATCATCGGATGCAAGCACTGCCATTGCCGCCGCCGCACCAATTCCATTATCTGCACCAAGCGTAGTTCCGCTGGCTGTTACCCAGTCACCATCAACATAAGCTTCAATCGGATCATTCTGAAAGTCGTGTTCTTTATCACTGTTCTTTTGAGGAACCATATCCAGGTGACTTTGTAAAATAACACCCTTTTTGTTTTCCATCCCAGGAGTGGCCGGTTTCCGAATAATAATATTGCCGACTTCATCCTTTATTGTTTCAAGACCCAGCTTTTTTCCAAAGCTATACACTAACTCCTGAATTCTATCTTCATGATTTGAAGGTCGTGGAACTCGTGTCAGCCGATAAAAATTTTCCCATAACAGATTGGGTTCTAATGTCAATATTTTATTACTCATGTTGTATATTTTAGAGTTCTTTTGATTTAATAAAAGTACAATTAATCGTGTAAGCTTGTTCTGAGTTTTATCAGCCGTAAAGCAAAAAGCCCCATACCAAAGCAAGTACAGGGCAATTATTTATTTCTCTAACGAAAATACTAATCTTTCAAAATACTTTTAACAGCTCCTGTTCCCGGGTGAAAGGATATTTTATAACTTCCATCCATCAGGCTCACAGGCAAACTGGCAACTGTTCCGAACTGAGCTACGGTTGCCCGCGAAACGGCCATTAGATTTAGTCCGTTCATCACCCTAATTTCAGCTTTCCCTGGCATCCGATAATAAACACCGCTTCTTCCTTCTGTTGGTGACCCTGCTGTTTTTAACTTATTTTGAGCTGATGCCAAATCATCCAATTTCTTCATATCCACGACGACTGGTTTTCCACTCAGATCGGTTTTGGGTAATACCCCTTTGTTTTCAGAAAAACGGAAGGCAACTTCACCTGAAACTGAATTCTCACCAGGAATAAAGTCAAAGCTGTATTCGAATGTTTTCTTGTACGACTTGCCAACAAAAAGTGCCACATAGTCATCTTCCAGGTTGCCAAGTTCAGTTACCATTAGTTCGTAAGCTTGCCCGTCGGGTAATTGCACCTCGTAAGCGTTGGCCAACGATTTAAAACGGCGTTTGCGCAACTTGGTAATTGTATGTGCGGCCTCCTGAGCCTTTTCTTCAATCGACTTGGTTACAATCGCGTTGTTGGTTGTTGAGTCACCAAGTTCATAAAATGGATGAAGCGATAAATCAGTAAATGGAAAATCAGGCGTTTTAGTATTTCCTAAAAAAGTAGAAACTGAAATGGGTTCACTAACAGTCGACTGCTCTTTATTGATTCCTGCCAAAACTCCTGACTCGGTCAGGCTAACCATTGAAGCAGCATTTCCCATTGCTTTGTAGACTTGGTCCGGATCGGGTTCGCTAAATGTTTCAATCTGAATATCGGTAATCACCCAGCTTTCGAAATCGGAAGTGGGTGCATTCTTTATGCCCAACAAAGCCTCGGCGTACTGGAAATATGGACCGTGAAAGAACTTTTCCTGTTTGGCCTTTACATGAATTCTGATTCCTGTTCTGGGCAAACTATAAACGATTCCTTCATTTGGAGCGACTCCGATTTGCTCATCTTTTCTGTCTTCTTTAGGATTGGCAAAAACAGACGAGGAAATCAAAAACAGGGCTAAAAGCAAATATGTTCTCATGATAATTTTCAAATTTAAAATGAAGTCAAAAATACGTAAAGTCAAGTCAAAAGCGAAGCGCTGGCAGTTAAATTTAGTTTGCCAATGCTTTTCTAAATACAATAACCGAACTGTCAATCAATTTATTTTTTGAGCGTTAAAAAAGCTTTACCAAGGTGTTGAATTAAATCTTCGGCAATCAACGACACTTCGCCAATTTCCTTTGCCGCTAAATCTCCTGCCAAACCATGAATAAATACTCCCAACTGAGCTGTTTCAAGAGGTGTATAATTTTGTGCCAGTAGTCCCAGCAAAATACCGGTCAAGGTATCTCCACTTCCGGCGGTAGCCATTCCCGGGTTACCCGATGTGTTAAAGTACACTTCTCCGCTTGGCGTTGTTATGCAGGTATGAGCACCTTTTAAAACAACGATGACTTTGTGTTTTGCTGAAAAACGTAGCTGAAGCTGCAAACGGGAATAAGAGTCGGTTGTTGCCCCTGCTAAACGCTCAAACTCTTTCGGGTGTGGCGTTAGTATCGAGTTTTCGGGTAAAAGATCCAGCCATTCGGGTTTCATCGACAGGATATTCAAGGCATCAGCATCTAAAACCAACTTATCCGGTTTGGCTTCTAAAAGTTGTTTGAGTCCCCGCTGTGAGTTTGGTTTCAGTCCCAATCCGGGGCCCACTCCAACTGCTGAAAACTGATCCAGCTTAGGGAATTCGGTAAACATCAAGTCCGATGGGTCAATGCAACACATGGCCTCGGGCACGGTTGTCTGCATAATTTGATAGCCGGTATGCGGAATGTGAGCGGTTAAGAGGCCAACGCCAGATCGCAAGCAGGCTTTGGAGGCCAGTACCGCTGCTCCTATTTTTCCATACGAACCGGCAATCAGCAAAGCGTGCCCATAGGTTCCCTTGTGCGAAAATTTATCTCGATTGATTAGCCTGTCGGCAGTTTCTTGTTTTGTCAGATAATGAAATGGACTTTCGGTCTGGCTGATTGCTTCAGGATGCAAGCCAATTGGTAAAACTTCCCACTCACCGAGTATTTTCTCGTGCTCGGGGAAAAAGAAACTGAGTTTTGGAAACTGAAATGTCAAGGTATAATCAGCATGCACAATATTTTTCAAGTCGTTCTCAGAATTGTCTTCGCCAAACAGACCGCTGGGAATGTCAATGGCAACAACGGTTGCTTTGGAGGCATTTATTTTTTGAACGATTTGTAGTGGCAATCCCTCTAATTTTCGACTTAAGCCGGAACCAAACAAACCATCCAAAACAACGGAGTCTGCCGGAATTTCAGGAATCAAATCTTTCTCTTGAATAACTTTCAAGCTCACTTTGTCTTGATCCTCCAATCGAGTCCAGTTTTTAGCAGGCGAACCTGTTAAGTCTTTTCCAAAATTCAACAAATAAACTTCGCATAGGTAATTGTGTTCAGCCATTAAACGCGCTATAGCCAACGCATCTCCTCCATTATTTCCGGGGCCGGCAAAAACAATCAATTTTTTTTCGTTTGAAATGTGATGAATAAGCCAATTTGCAATTTGCAGAGATGCCCGTTCCATGAGGTCGATGTCGGGAATGGGTTCATTTTGAATTGTAAACTGGTCGATAGTTGCTATTTGTTTGGTTGCAAAAAGTTTCATAAAGTGATATTTTCATTCTAAAATACAAAAACATTGCGGAAATAAAGCTTGTTCACTTACAATCGTTCTTATTGAAATTAAATTCTAAATGGTGACATTTCACCATTTATAGGAGCAAAAAGATGTTTATATTTGCTTTCTTCAATATAAACAGTAAAAAGATATGGCTAAAGACAAGAGTACTGCTTTTTTTGGACACCCTGTTGGGTTATCTTCTTTGTTTGCCACCGAAATGTGGGAACGATTCAGTTATTATGGTATGCGCGCATTGTTGGTGTTATTTCTGACAGCCACATTTGCCAATGGTGGGTTTGAAATGGCCGAACTTGATGCATTTACCATTTACGGTATTTTTACCGGATTGGTATATGTTACCCCAATCATTGGAGGGGTTTTGGCCGACAAAGTCTTAGGACAACGCAAAACAATATATATTGGTGGTTTAACCATGGCGATTGGTCAGTTTTTGCTGGCATTTAGCTCAATGTCTATGGAAAGTAGTATGGAGTTTCGCCAAACGATATTTTATTCTGGCCTTGGTATTCTGATTCTTGGAAATGGATTCTTTAAACCCAATATTTCCACCATGGTTGGTGAATTGTATGACAATAATGACCCCCGGAAAGACGGTGGTTTCACCATTTTCTATATGGGAATAAACCTTGGAGCATTTCTAGCTCCTCTGGTTGCCGGTTATTTGGGAGAGCAAATAGCATGGGAATATGGATTCATGTCAGCCGGTGCTGGTATGTTACTGGGTACAATCTGGTTCTTCATCCGCAGCCATACGCTCGGAAATATTGGTATGCCTCCAAAAGTAAAAGCAGAAAGAAACCGACTCGCTGTTAAGGATTGGATGGGTATTTTGATTTTTGTAGTTGCTATGGTTGGCTTTATCTTCGGATTTATTCTTGTATGGAGCTCAATAGCACCCACGCTTCAAACATGGATCATACGAATTGTAGCTGTTTCCGGATTGGTTTATTTGGTAATGAGCATTGTAAAAGGAACCAATGGGAAAACCGAGTGGAGCCGGGTTGTCGTAATTTTAGTGTTGGCTGTATTTAATATTTTCTTCTGGAGTGGATTTGAACAAGCCGGAACAACCTTTAATATTTTTGCTCGCGACAACACGCAACGGATGATCGGAAGTTGGGAAATACCAGCCACCTGGTTTCAAAGTGTTAACGCGATATTCATTGTTTTATTTGCACCGCTTTTTAGCGTACTGTGGTTAAAACTCGACAAGAAAAAATTAAACCCAAACACCCCGATGAAGTTTGCGTGGGGAATGATCATGCTAAGTCTGGGATTCGTTATCATGGCCATTGCATACACAAAATCAACAACAGCTAATGCTGATGGTTCTGTACTTCTAGTAAGCCCAATGTGGTTAGTATTTGTATTTATGCTGCATACTTTTGGTGAGTTATGCTTGTCCCCTATTGGACTTTCAATGGTTACAAAATTATCGCCACCAAAACTTGTTTCTACTATGATGGGGATTTGGATGGGATCGTTTGCTGCAGGAAACTTTGTAGCATCTCAGATGAAGGCGATTTCAATCAAGCTCGAAGCGGCTCTTGGACAAGAGGTGCAAGTATTCTGGCTAATCGCAGCTCAGTCAGCTATCATCGCAGTTATCTTGGTGGCTCTTTCACCATGGCTGAAGAAGATGATGAAAGGTATTAAATAAGTCGAGTCGTAAGACAGATCAAGATAAAAAGAAACCCCGTTCCATTAAGGTTCGGGGTTTTCTTTTTATACCTATATGAGCAAAATCGAAACTCTATTTTAGTGGTGAGGTGGAATTTTGGCTATTTGATCATGTACCCCAATTGAATCGAAATTGAAAATAATTTTTTATTTAAAACAATTATAAATTGCAATAAAAATAGTTTTGTTAAAAAAAAAGAGGTTAAATTAGCAATCATAAAAATAGCCCAAGATATCATCATAGGCTATTCATCCATTTATTTATTAATCGAGAAGTGAGCTGGAACTCTCTTCTCAAAATCGAAGTAAAAGTATGAAAAAATTAGTTGGATTCGTGATGGCATTTGTTATAATTAGCTGTTTTAATGCTTGCCAAAAAGAAGAATTTACATCTGACGATCTGAATCCGGAAAGTCAACAAAATGAAGAGCAAGCAGGAATGGTTTTTGTTGAAGGTCAAATGGAACTTGGAGAGCAATTGGAAAATCCTTACTCTGTTGAAAACATGCGAAAAGCGCTAGAAAATGTGGAGTCACAATTGAAATCGGCGACTAAAGTTGAGCCGACCCATTATTATGTGCGGTTTCGGCCTAAAAGTGAGCAAGAGTTGGGACTGATAACACGGGACACAACCTTGTATGTTTATGATTATCCATTGGATGTTGAAGTAAAGCGGGGAGGGACTCATTACCATGACCCTTCAATTCCGGCTAATGAAATTACCTGGCAATACACCGTTGTACCGATTGACTATGTTTTTCCGGATGTGCAGTATCAAAAACTGGCCGAATTGTTTTTACCAGAGGAAAGAAATGAATTACAAGAGCTTAAAAGTGCGTCGCTTGATCATTTCGACTGGTTGAAATTAGAGACCGAAGCATTACGTATAACAGGCAATCTAAATGAAAGGAATGCAGACAACAACACTTTAAAATCGACTTACTGGCGGCCATCCGGCACAATTCGGGTTTATGATGATGTGATCAGCAGCAGTACCACTACACGAAAAGTATTCGATCATTACGAATACTACGATTGCGAGACTGGCGAGATTATTATACCTGATCCGGGAACTGGACCCGATCCCATTTTAAAACAGGCGCAAATTCCTGAGAATGATTATTGTACCCGTGCGGTATATCGATATGAAACAAGTACGTCAAATAGTCATCTTATTCCTATCGAAGGAGTCGTTGTTCGAGCAAGGCGCTGGTTCACTACCCACGAAGGAATAACCGATGCAAATGGTGATTTTTCGTGCGATGGTACGTTTCAACGGGATGCCAATTATAGCATTAAATGGGAAAAATGGGATTTTGATATTCGGGATGGCTCGTATGGGCAAGCCTATTATAATGGGCCAAAGCAGACAGGAGAATGGAACCTAGACATTATAAATACTCCAAAGTCCAAGTTGTTTGCGCATATTTTCCGGGCAGCGTATACCTATTACTATAAGCATGCGAATTGGGGTATAAAAGCTCCACCAAGGAGGGATGGTTTGTTGAGCTTCCTCGACCAAAGACTTCATATCGGGGGAAAAGACAAAGCAGGCACGTCCCATTATTTTGATTTTAATGAACTTGTCCAATCGGCCACGGTTGTTGTTTATTCAATGAGTGAAAATGGAAGAGCATTAGATAGCCGTGAAATATTTGGTACTTCAATACATGAATTAGCGCATGCATCTCATTGGGCATTGGGATATACCGATATCAATTGGTTATTGAATAAAAGACTAACAGAAAGCTGGGCAACTGGTGTTGAGGCCGTTATTACAAATGATGTTTATAAATCGAAAAACTATAATACAAAGCAGACTAAGACTATCTCGGACATGAGTGATGGCTATACCAGTATTGTTTGGGACATGATCGATAATGTGAATCAGTATGGGAGTGATCCTAACTACCCAGATGATCAAGTTTCAGGTTATACTATTTCCCAGCTTGAAAACGCACTACCTGGAACTCTTGGTTCGTGGTGGACCTGGAGGGATAATATTAAGGACTATTACAATAACCCTACAGAATTGTATTTGGATAAACTTTTTCAAGATTTAAAATGAAAAAATATTTAATTAAAATGAAGAGATATTTAATATTGATGTTAATGGTCGTAGCTATTGTTGGCTGTGAAAAAGAGTATGTATATGAATATGTTATAGAGAATGAAACGGGTTTTGATGTAACTATTGAAGGATATGATAGAATTGATATCCAGGGATTAATGATAGATAATTTTTTGGAGAATGCTGAATTTATAACTGTTTCTCCACACTCAAATTATTCAGTCATCAAGGAAATGGGGTTTCATGCAGAACCCGTAGGAGTTTTTAATACTACTGATATTGATTCTGTGAATATTATCTTCAATGACAAGAAAATAATAAAGCAATTCTGCGATAAAGCAACGTTGAGGAGTTGTGAGATTGAAAGAAATATAATGGGATATGAAACATCATCTTATATTCGAACGAGAATTGGACGGAGTTCAGGTGAAAAAGAGTATCGTTTTACATATACTATTACCGAACAGGATTACAACAACGCCATTCCAATTGAATGAGTTGAAATGAAAGCAAAAAAATGAGTTATGTTATTTATAATAGTTAAAAATAACAGAAGTTCTACTTTTGTTAAATATAAAAATTTAAATTAGCAATTAATAAAAACCCAGAAGACAAAATCAAATACGATGATTAAAAACGTTGCAACTTTATTTTTTTTGCTTTTAACACTTTCCTTTATAAACTCAAATGCACAAGAAAAATGGTCAATTAGAGCAAGTTTCGGAACCGCCAGCGGAGGAGATGCTGTTGATGGTTTCTATTATTCGTTTGACATTGGAATACCTTTAACAAAATCATTGGAATTGTCGCCAACATTCAATTTCTTTTCGACACTTCCCACCGAAAGAATTGCTAACAGCTGGAACGAATTTTCAACCATCGAAACATTAATTTCAGGAGAGAAGACTTATTTTTCTGGTGACATCATGGGGTCGATGAGTTTAGTTCTATTATTTAAACCATTGGCTCTATTTAATAATCCCAAATTGGCACGGCACGAACTGGCATTTGGCACAGGCATGGGGGTAAAAACTTACGCAACGGTTCGCTCGATTTATGAAAAAACAGGAACCGATTATCAGTTAACTGAGGTAGGGGCGAGATCCGCTTGGACTATCGAACCATACTTTGCGAAAGTCTATTACAACTACCATTTCTCAGACAGGTTTTTCGCCGGTCCCGTCGCAAGCATTGATGGTTTTGACGCGGAGGGCGTCGCTCTATTTGGCATTCAATTAGGCGTCAACTTTGACTAAAAGATAAATAGAAATTGTATGATAAAAATTGTAATTATTTCTGGTTATTATTTTACAGCAAAGGTTAGCGAAGAAGACTACAACAACGCAATTCCAATTGAATAAATTTAAAACAAGTCATAAAAAAAGCTCCGATCTCATCATGAGATCGGAGCTTTTTAGATATCGTAATTTGTAATCGACTAGTTGATCTTTACTCCACGTTTGCGTTCTGCTTCGCGCAATAAAATTTTTCGCATGCGGAATGATTTTGGCGTTACTTCCAGGTATTCGTCAGGGCCAATGTATTCCAGCGCTTCTTCCAGGCTAAAACGAATGTGTGGTGCCAACTTGGTTTTATCATCCGAGCCTGAGGCACGCATGTTGGTTAGCTTTTTCGATTGAGTGACATTGATGGTCAAGTCATCGCCTCGCGTATTTTCACCAATCACCATTCCTTCGTAAACCTCATCGCCCGGAGGAATAAAGAAGCGTCCGCGATCTTGTAATTTATTCAGCGCGTAGGCAAAGGTTGTACCGGGTTCTTTGGCGATTAACGAACCATTTTTACGGCCCTCAATTACGCCTTTTAGCGGTTGGTATTCTACAAAACGGTGAGTCATCACCGCTTCGCCGGCAGTTGCTGTTAGCATGTTGGTTCGCAAACCGATGATTCCACGCGATGGAATTAAGAATTCCAGATGAATCCGGTCGCCTTTGCGCTCCATATTTTGCATTTCGCCTTTGCGGGCAGTAACCAATTCCACTACTTTTCCCGAAAACTCATCGCTCACATCCACGTGCATTTCTTCAATTGGTTCGCATTTGATGCCGCCAATTTGTTTGTACAGCACCTGAGGCTGACCAACCTGCAACTCGTAACCTTCACGACGCATGGTTTCAATCAGTACCGATAAGTGTAGCACACCACGTCCGTAGACGGTAAATACATCTGCTGATTCACCTTTTTCAACACGCAGTGCCAGGTTTTTTTCCAGTTCTTTGTACAAGCGATCGTGCAAGTGGCGCGAGGTTACAAATTTACCTTCACGTCCGAAGAACGGAGAATCGTTGTTGGTAAACACCATGCTCATGGTTGGCTCGTCAATAGCAATAGGGTCAATTGGTTCCGGAGACTCCAGGTCGCAAATTGAATCGCCAATGTCAAATCCTTCGATACCCACCAAGGCACAAATATCACCATTGACCACGTGATCAACTTTAATACGACCCAGTCCGGTGAAGGTATGTAATTCTTTAATTTTAGTTCGTTTTACCGATCCATCGCGTTTCGCCAAGGCAACCTGCATGCCTTCCTTCAATTCGCCACGATGAACACGCCCAATGGCAATACGTCCCACGTATGATGAGTAATCCAACGATGTAATCAGCATTTGAGGAGTACCCGGGTTTGGTTCCCGTTCCGGAATATGCTCGATAATGGCATCCAGCAATGGGCCAATATTGTCTGTTTTATTTTTCAGATCATCGGTCATCCAGCCTTCTTTTGCCGAACCGTAAATGGTTGGAAAGTCCAACTGTTCTTCGGTGGCATCCAGACTAAACATGAGGTCGAACACTTGCTCGTGTACTTCTTCAGGACGACAGTTTGGTTTATCTACTTTGTTGATAACAACAATAGGTTTTAGTCCCAACGCCAGTGCTTTTGACAGTACAAAGCGGGTTTGAGGCATGGTGCCTTCGAAGGCATCGGCCAGCAATAGCACGCCATCAGCCATGTTGAGTACTCGTTCTACTTCACCACCAAAGTCGGAGTGACCAGGAGTATCAATAATGTTAATCTTGATATCATGATATTCAACGGCAACGTTTTTGGCCAGGATAGTGATTCCTCTTTCCCTTTCAAGGTCATTGTTGTCAAGAATAAGCTCTTGCTTTTTCTCGTGACTTTTCATCACATTACAATGATAGATCATTGTATCTACCAGGGTTGTCTTGCCGTGGTCAACGTGCGCAATAATCGCGATGTTTCTAATCTTCTGCATATGTTCTTCAAAATTGAGGCGCAAAGATAGTCTTATTTCAATTGCTCCTGCATATTCTTCTAATTTGTTGACAGTAACTTAACAAGCTGTGGTGGAATTAGTTTGCAGAAAAACAATTTCGGCAAGTTATTTTTCAGCCGGGTGGTTCAATAAACGTCTTCTGTTAAGTCTCCAGGGGCTCCGGAATAGCGATTGAATACGATGTTTTTGCAGAATCCCCGTACGGCGAGGGGGCTAAGCTTTTGGGCACTTAGGAATAGCTCCTATTCCATGTTGCTGAAGGCCTATTCCATAGCGCAGCAAAGCAATTCCCTGTTGCTGAAGACCTATTCCAAAGGGCAGCAAAGCAATTCCCTTTGGAATCATCGATATTCTCTATGGAATAATAATCCTGCATTCGGGAATATCTATGATTCCATCAGGCAGCAAGGCTATTCCATAAGGAATAGAGATAATTCCATCGGTCAGCACGATTATTCTTTGTCTTTTGAAGGGGTGGAGTGATTGCTACATTATGCAGCAATACGGTTTTACAACGCAGAGCAAGCGAGAGAGGATGATGGAGCGTTTGCTGAAGTAACTGACTGCTCACTTGATTTTAACCTTTCCAGTATTAATCACATTTAGCACCCCGCGCTGAACCTCGATTTGTAGCGGACTGATTAGCTGAACAGCTTCTCCGTCGATGTGGAATTTATTTTCGGCTGTGATGATGGTGATTGGCGATTGGCAGGGGATATACTGAATTTTTCTGTTGTTCTTCAGCTGTCCGGTAAATAGTTTGAAGGCAAAATAAGGAAACTCGAACCAATAAAGTGGTTTCACTAAAACAAGGTCGAACTGCCCGTCGGTTGGATCTGCCATCGGAGCCATTCTTGCTCCGTAGCCATATTGAGCTGAATTGGCAATGTCGATAATGAAAAAATGGCCGGCAATGGTTTCTTTTTCCAGATGAATGGTTGCCTGCACTGAGTGGTAGCTGAAAAACACCCGGACGGTGCTGATGAAGTAGTTCCAAAATCCGCGACCTTTTAGTTTGGTGAAATCATGGGCTACCGCGGCATCATACCCAATGCCCGTAATGTGAACGCTGATCAATCCATTAACCCGGTTGACATCTGTTTGACGAGTTTGGCCACTCTCAATAGCTTGTATCAATTGTTTCAGGTTTTTTTTGTAGCCAAACTCACGGGCAAAGCCGTTACCCGATCCGGCAGGATACACAGCCAGCTTTTTGTTGGTGTCGACTAATGCGGAGGCCACTTCGTTAACGGTTCCATCTCCGCCAACGGCAACAAACACATCGTAATTGTTGAGCTCTTCGCGGACAATTTCAAGACTATGCCTGGGGTATTCGCTTAACCGGAAAGCAACTTTGTCCTTATACAACTCCAATTGACGGATTAGGCGTTTGGTTTTTCCTTTACCCGCACGTGGGTTAATGATGAATAGAATTCGACTGGACGTAACCATACTTTTTGAGAAGTAAGAAAGCCCTGTATTACACAGGGCTTAATGGATATTATTGGTGTCGTTTCTTCAACTCGCGGGCTAAATCCTCAATGCGGTATCCTTTGTGCGTCAGCAGTACGATGAGGTGGTACAATAGATCGGCTCCTTCGTACAGGAAATTTTCATCGTCGTTAGCCATCGCTCCAATGATGGTTTCCACGGCTTCTTCACCCACTTTTTGGGTGATGGTTCTGGTGCCTTTTGTAAACAACGATGTGGTGTACGATCCCTCTGGCATTTCTTCTTTACGTTTGTCGATAAAATCCTGTAAGTGCTTGATAAATGCCAGGTCATCCTGCTCATTGATTTCATTCCAGCACGTATCGCTGCCGGTATGGCAAACCGGACCAACCGGATTTACTTTGATCAGCAGGCTGTCGTTATCGCAATCCGAGGCGATAGAAACCACATTTAAAAAGTTGCCACTTTCTTCGCCTTTTGTCCACAGGCGGTTTTTTGTCCGGCTGAAGAAAGTTACTTTGCCGGTTTCTTCGGTTTTGGCTAAGGCTTCTTCATTCATAAAACCAAGCATCAGTACTTTGGCGGTTTTATCATCTTGAATGACGGCCGGGATGAGACCGTTTTGTTTTGAAAAATCTAGTTTTTTGTCCATGTTGTTTTTTGTGTTTTAATCGACGTAAGTCTCTCGTAATATTGATTTCAGTTTCCTGATCTCAGACTTGGTCAGGGAGCCTAGTACTTTTATGATTCTTTGCCTATCAATCGTTCGGATTTGGTCAAGCACTACCCAGCCTTTTTTATCGTCGTGCCTGACAGCTATTCGTGTTGGATATTTTTTTGAACTGGTTGTCATCGGGGCAATCACAACGTTTCTCAAATATTTATTCATTTCATCGGGCGAAATAACCACACAAGGTCTGGTCTTTTTTATTTCACTGCCAATGGTGGGATCCAGATTGACCAATAGAATTTGGTATTGATTTATTTCCATTCCTCCAAATTTTCATCTTTGAAGACATCATCGATCAACAACTGGTCATCACCGTTCTCGGCCATTTCCTTGAATGCTTTTTCCCATCCTTTTCTGGATTTAGACATCGGCTTGATAATGATTTGATCTTCTTCCAGAATCAAATTGACCGAATCTTTGATGCTGTACTTGTCAATCATGGTTTTACTAAGACGGATGCCTTTTGAGTTCCCTATTTTTATAACCGAAACTTCCATTATTTTAGTTTTTGTAATTACAAAGTTATAACTTTTTACAAAAGTTAGGACTAGCGTATCGGAATGTTTTTACTCTTCAAATAACTTTTTAAATCAGGAATACCAATTTCTTTATAGTGAAAAATGCTGGCAGCCAGTCCGGCATCGGCTTTCCCTTGGGTGAACACATCTACAAAGTGATCCATGTTTCCGGCACCACCGGATGCGATGATCGGGATTTTCAGCATGTCGGCCATTTTGGCCAGTTCTTCGTTGGCAAAACCACCTTTGGTTCCATCGTGGTCCATAGAGGTGAACAGGATTTCGCCGGCACCACGGTCTTCTGCTTCTTTTGCCCAGCTGAATAATTCTTTGTCAGTGGGAATGCGTCCTCCATTAACCGTTACTGTCCAATGCCCATCGTAGTTTTTGGCATCGATGGCAACCACCACGAACTGCGTTCCGAAATTGAGTGCCAGATCATTAATTAGTTGCGGATTTCGAACGGCTGATGAATTGATGCTTACTTTGTCGGCTCCGGCACTCAAAAGTGCTTCAGCGTCTTTTATTTCGCTAATTCCGCCACCAACCGTGAATGGAATGTTTAATTCGCGGGCAATGCGCTTAACCAACTCCACAAAGGTTTTACGTCCTTCGTGCGTTGCCGTAATGTCGAGGAAAACCAGTTCGTCAGCTCCTTGCTCGGCATACATTGCTCCCAGTTCAACCGGGTCGCCTACGGCTTGTATATTGACAAAGTTTATGCCTTTTACGGTCTGACCGTCTTTAATATCCAGGCATGGTATAATTCGTTTTGCAAGCATGTTTTTATCGTTCAAAGTTCATGAGTACATGAGTTCATAAGTGTAATGTTTCGTAGTGATGTACTTATGCACTTATGAACTCGCTTATTTCTTTTAAGCTGATTCTATTTTCGTAAATGGCTTTTCCGGTAATTACGCCGGGAACATTCATTTCGTTCAGTTCGTGAATGTCTTTCATGGTGGCGATACCACCACTGGCGATCAGTTCCAGTCCTTCGAATTGACCCATAATTTCTTTGTACAAATCGATGCTGGGCCCGGTGAGCATGCCATCGCGGGCAATATCTGTGGAAATCACTTTCTGAATTCCTTGGCTGGTGTAGCTTTCTATAAATTCGAGAATCGATAATTCTGAAACTTCCTGCCAGCCGCTTACGGCAATCATTTTATCTTTCGCATCGGCACCTAAAATTATTTTTTCAGCACCGTAGGTTTCAATCCAGTTGAGGAACGTTTCGCGATCTTTTACGGCAATACTTCCGCCGGTAACCATTTGTGCACCGCTTTCAAAGGCAATTTTAAGATCCTCATCGCTTTTTAGTCCACCACCAAAATCGACAATCAGATTCGTTTTTGCAGCAATGGTTTCCAAAACTTTATAGTTGACAATGTGCTTGGCTTTTGCGCCATCCAGATCCACCAAGTGTAAACGAGTGATTCCGGCATCTTCAAACATTTTGGCTACTTCCAACGGCTTTTCGTTGTACACCGTTTTTTGGTTGTAATCACCTTGCGAAAGACGCACGCATTTGGCATCGATGAGGTCGATGGCGGGGATGATGGTTATTTTGTTGTCAGAGTTCATGTTAATAGTTCATAGGTTCATAAGTACGAAGTTCATAAGTAAAAAATGGTACATAGCAGATGTACTTATGAACTCATGCACTTTGTACTAAATCTTTAAAAAGTTTTCTAATATTTTAGCTCCAATCGGACCACTTTTCTCTGGGTGAAATTGAGTCGCGTAAAAGTTGTCTTTGTGTAAGGCGGCGCTGAACGGGTTGATGTAATTTCCTTCAGCGGCAGTGTGTTCGCCAACTGTGGCGTAAAACGAATGCACAAAGTAGACAAATTGATTGTCCAACGATTCATCAAACAAATCGCTGTTCAATTTTGAAATGGTGTTCCATCCCATGTGAGGCACTTTCGTTACGAACTCCATACCGGGTTCAGGGATGAAGCGTTTTACTTTCTCCTCGAAAATGCCCAAACAGGGCGTGTCTCCTTCTTCGGAGTGGCTGCACATCAATTGCAGTCCGAGGCAAATGCCTAAAACCGGTTGCTTCAGCGACGGAATTAATTGATCCAATCCTGCTTTCTTCAGATAAGCCATCGTTGTGCTGGCTTCACCAACACCCGGAAAAATGACTTTGTCGGCGGCCTTAATTTTTTCGTGATTGCCCGTGATTTCAGCCTCAATGCCTAATCGTGAAAGAGCATTACTGACTGATTCAATATTTCCGGCGTTGTATTTGATAATGACGATGTTCATAAATAGATGAGTTCATGAGTGCGAAGTACAAAAGTACTTCTATTTATTTTTCTATTTTTCTTTCTAAACCTCTTATTAATGCTTCAATTTCTTTGGATTGATTGAATAGTAACTCAAAATCATCAGAATTTAAATATTCAATATTTTTAGAGATTTCTAGTTGTGTTTGGCATTCGTAAAGTGATCCAATTGAAATTCGAATAAAACGGATAAATTCCTTGTTCCCTTTTCTTCCAAATCCTTCGGCAAAATTACTTGGTACTGAGACAGCAGACCTTCTAATTTGTGAAGTTAGCCCAAATTGTTCTTCTTTCGGAAAAGTATGAGTGAGTTTGTACACATTAGTAACAAAAGCCATCGCTTTCTGCCACGCAATAAATTCTCGATATGTTTTCATATTCCAATTTCGAGTTTAACTTATGAACTGATGTACTATGTACTGATGAACTATTTCAACAATTTGTCAATGACCTCTTTCATTTCATCAAACTCTTCCTGCTTAAATAGACGGGTCATATAAACAATTTCACCTGTTTTGTTGATGATTACATTTCGGGTTACACCGGCACCTTTTTCAGCATACTTGTAAAATATTTTGCCGTTTGGATCGAGTAGGAGCGGGTAGGTAACCGGTATATCTTGGGCAAATTTTTGCACCTTCTCTTTTGGTTCATCCAGATCAATTCCAAACAAGGCAAAGTTTGAGTTGTCTTTGTGTTGCTGCCAAATTTCCTTTTCGATGTGCGGCATTTCCCTGCGGCAAACGCCACACCAGCTGGCTGTAAACTGGAGCATGACTACTTTCCCTTTGAAATCAGAAAATCGGATGGTTGCTCCATCGGCAGACACAGCAGTGAATTCAGGCGCTTGTTCTCCGATTTCTACGACGTATCCATAGTCGGGCGGAATTTCTTTTTCAACAGTTTCAGCCCGAGTAAAAGTTGTAATGAGTAGCATAATAAGCGCTATTGATTTCATTTTTCATTAATTAAATACAACCGTACGGTTGTTGTAAACCAGTACTTTTCGTTGCAGGTGATTAAACACAGCGTTCGATAAAACAATTTTTTCCAAGTCACGCCCTTTCCGAATCAGACTTTTAATAGTATCAACATGGCTGCATTGCGTGACACCTTGCTCAATGATGGGACCTGCATCTAAGTCGTGAGTTACATAATGACTGGTAGCACCAATCAGTTTTACCCCACGGGCATGTGCTGCGTGGTAGGGCTTTGCACCTGCAAATGCCGGTAGAAATGAATGGTGGATATTGATGATTTTATTGGGGTAGTGCGAAACAAAATCTTTCGACAGGATTTGCATATAGCGTGCCAACACAATAAAATCAATTTTGTGCTTTTTCAATAATTCAACTTCTTTTGCTTCCTGTTCGGCTTTGTTTTCAGAGGTCACGGGAACGTATTCGAATTCAATTCCAAAACGCTCTGCAACAGGACGCATGGTTTCGTGGTTGCTGATGATAACCGGAATTTCAACATCCCATTCGCCAGCAGTATATCGTCCCAAAATATCAAATAAGCAATGCGACATTTTAGAAACGAAAATAGCCATTCGGGGAACATCTTCTGAAAAATAGACCTTCCAGGTCATTTCCAATTTTGAACCAATTAGTGTATCAAAGTATTCACCAATTTTTTCTGAAGGGATGGCAAAATCATCCAGTTCCCATTCAACCCGCATGTAAAAAATCTTTTCAATTCGGTCGACATGCTGATCGAGGTTGATGATATTCCCATTATTCTTATTCAAGAATTCAGTCACTGTTGCTAAAATACCCTGCTTGTCAGGGCAGTGTATTAAAAGAACTGCTGTATTCTTTTTTTCACGTAAGGGTTTGATGCTTTTCATATCTATTTTTTTAAACCACAGAGCTTACAGAGATTTACTCAGAGAACTCAGAGTTAACTTTTATATTTATTAATTACTCTTTTTAATCCTTTCACCAATTGAACTACGTTGAAATTAATTAATAACCCCAACTTGCAATCTGCTAATTTGAGATAGGTAAGAACTTGCGCCAAGTGAATTTCATTTAGTGCATCAACTGATTTTATTTCTATTACAATTCTATTTTCAACTAAAAGATCCACCCGGTATCCACATTCCATTTTAACTTCTTCATAAATTAGAGGTAATGGCTTTTCTTTTTCAACTTTCAGTCCAGCTTTTCTGAGTTCGAAAAAAAGACATTCTTGATAGGCGGACTCCAATAATCCCGGGCCAAGTGCGCGGTGAACCTTTATTGCTGCTCCAATTATCTTTTCTGTTATTTCATTGTCATTAAAATACATTCTCTGTTTACTCTGAGTAATTCTTAGGTATCTCTGTGGTAAAATAAATTATAATGCTCCTTTGGTTGAAGGGAGTTCAAAGTTAAACACATCTTTTTTGATAGCCATTTTTATTGCACGGGCCAGTGCTTTGAAAATACCTTCAATCTTGTGGTGTTCATTATCACCTTCGGCTTTAATATTTAAGTTTGAAAGCGAAGTGTCGGAGAATGATTTGAAAAAGTGAAAGAACATTTCCGTTGGCATGTCGCCTACATTTTCGCGTTTGAATTCGGCATCCCACATGATCCAGGGGCGACCGCCAAAGTCGATAGCTACCTGCGCCAGACAATCGTCCATCGGCAGGCAATAACCGTAGCGTTCAACGCCTCGTTTGTCTCCCAGCGCTAGTTTAAAAGCTTCTCCCAGTGCCAAGCCGGTATCTTCAATGGTGTGGTGCTCGTCAACTTGTAAGTCCCCACTAACCTGAATTGTTAGGTCAACCCCGGCGTGGCGGGCAATTTGATCCAACATGTGGTCAAAAAATCCCAATCCGGTGCTGATGTTTCCTTTGCCTGTTCCATCCAGATTTAATTCAATATTGATTTGTGTCTCTTTGGTATTGCGCTGTACTTGTGCGGTTCTTTCGGGTGCCGCAACCCGGGCATAAATTTCATCCCAGTCGGATGTTACTAATGCACAATGTTTTTCCAAACCTTTATCCTGCATTTCTTCAACCAAAGAACCGTCATTAATCAGAATCCCTTTTGCTCCCAGGTTTTTAGCCAGTTCAATATCAGTCAACCGATCGCCAATAACAAAGCTATTCGCTAAATCATAGCTGCCGTCCATATATTTCCCCATCATCCCGGTACCCGGTTTGCGTGTTGGTGCATTGTCTTTTGGGAAGTGTCGATCGATCAGGATGTCATCAAAAATTACTCCTTCGTTTTCAAAAGATTTGACTACTTTATTGTGTGCCGGCCAAAACGTATCTTCGGGAAACGAGTCTGTTCCTAATCCATCTTGATTGGTGACCATGACTAAATCATAATCCAGATTTTTTGCAATGAAGTGCATGTTTCGAAATACCTTTGGAAGATATTCAAGTTTTTCCAGCGAATCGATTTGTTCATCTGCAGGCTCTGTAATCAGAGTTCCATCACGGTCAATAAATAATGCCTTTTTCATAAGTGTAGAAATTTTGAATAATGAATAAACAATACTCAATATCCAAGTGATTAAATTTTCAATTTCATTTTAGCAGTTTTTACACTTTTTGCGAAAATTGCTATTAGTTCTTCATTTTCTTTCATGATAGGAAGAGATAAACTCTCTATGATAAAAGATTTTTTGATGAGTATTTTTAACGAAATTCTTGTTTCGCGCAGTTCTTTTAATACAAGCTGAATTTTATGAATGAAATCGCGTTGAGATTCGGCTGACTGCGCTTCGCCATAAATCAAAGCAGGAGCAGTCCCGCTTCTTATTATTTGACCTGCCAAATGATTTGCAAGTCTCGTATTTGGTAGTTGTTCAACAATTTGATCGACTTTCAATGCAAAGTCAATTAACCGTTCTTCCAAGTCATAATTACGCCTTTCAACATTCATTTCCTGGATATTTGTTATTGAATATTCTTCATTGGATATTTTCTTTCTCAAATCAATTCTTTCAATTTCTCTATCAGTATTTCGTTCTCTTCCGGTTTGCCAACGGTAATTCTCAAACTGTCGTCACATAGAACGACTTTTGAGCGATCGCGGACAATGATTCCATTTTCAACAAGGTAATCGTAAATTCCACGGGCATCGTACATCTTTACCAAGACAAAATTAGCATCGGAAGGATAAACTTTTTGCACGAATGCCAGATCTTTTAAAGTATCTTCTAACTTTTTCCTTTCCGTCAACAATACTTCAACCCATTCTTTTTTTTCTTGTTCCTGCAAAAGCAATTCTAATGCTTTTTGCTGAGTTAAGATATTAATGTTGTATGGGTATTTTATTTTATTGAGGATTTTAATGATTTCAGAATTGGCAAAGGCCATACCTAATCGAATTCCGGCCATTCCCCATGCTTTTGAGAACGTCTGCAAAATCACTAAATTTTCGTATTTGTTCAATTCCGGAAGCATGCTTGCATCTGGCGCAAAATCAATGTATGCTTCATCAATGATTACAATGCCTGAAAAACCTTCAATCAGTTTTATTACTTCATTTTTGTCCAGTAAGTTTCCTGTTGGGTTATTGGGAGAACAGATAAAAATAAGTTTGGTGTTATCGTCAACGGCATTTAAAAGTTCTTCGGCTGAAAAGTGATAGCTTCCATCCAATTTTACTTTGCGAACTTCAGTATCGTTGATGTCTGCTGCAACCTGATACATCCCATAAGTTGGATCGATTGTAACGATGTTATCTTGTTTGGGCTCGCAAAATGCTCTAAAAAGTAAGTCGATCGGTTCGTCGCTACCATTTCCCAGGAAGATTTGCGACGGCTCACATCGTTTTATTCCTGCAATTTTTTCTTTGACTTCCCGCTGCAAAGGGTCGGGATAGCGGTTGTATGGTTCGTTAAACGGATTTTCGTTGGCATCTAAAAACATCATAGCTTCGCCAGTGTACTCATTGCGTGCTGATGAATAGGGTTTTAGGTTTTTGATGTTTGTCCGGATGAGTTTTTCTATGTTCATTTTATTTATTTTTGAAGGCAGTGGAAGACGATAGAAAGCTTTGAAAGCAATTGTTTTAAATTCGTCTTTCCAAAGCTTGGATATCATTCCAACGTTTTACTTTCAAATTATTCAGTCTTTTTAAATAAGTTTCTGCCAGATCTTGATCAATCTATTCGTTGATTTATTTTCAATTGTCTTCTATAGCCTTCAATCTCAACGTAACAGCATTCTTGTGAGCATCCAAGTGTTCGGCACCTGCCATTTTTTCAATGACCGGGCCTAAATTTTGGATACCTTCTTTGGTAATTTCCTGGAAAGTTATTTTACGAATAAAACTATCGAGATTGACACCACTAAATGAACGTGCCCACCCGTTTGTTGGTAGGGTGTGGTTTGTCCCCGAAGCGTAGTCTCCTGCACTTTCAGGCGTGTAATTGCCAAGAAATACCGACCCGGCATTGATTATTTTTTCAGCCACTTCCAGGTAGTTGTCCATTGAAATGATTAAGTGCTCTGGTGCATATTCATTAATCATATCGATTATTTCTTCTTTGGTATTCAAAATAATCGCAACACTGTTGTCCAACGCTTTCGTGGCAATTTCCATTCGGCTTAATTCTGCCAATTGGTTGGCTAGTGCAGTTTCCACTTCATTCACCAATTTCTCCGAGTTGGTAATCAAAACCACCTGAGAGTCCGGGCCGTGCTCGGCTTGCGAAAGCAAATCAGAGGCAATAAATGCCGGATTGGCTGAGTCATCAGCCATTACAGCAACTTCCGATGGGCCGGCAGGCATGTCAATAGCTACGTCGGCAATGCTGACCAACTGTTTTGCAGCCATCACATATTGATTTCCCGGGCCAAAAATCTTGGACACTTTAGGAATCGGACCAGCACCATATGCCATTGCTCCGATTGCCTGAACACCTCCGAGTTTAAAAATTTGAGTTACGCCAACCAACTGAGCTGCAAACAAAATAGCTGGGTGAATCTTTCCCTCCTTATTTGGAGGAGTGCATAATACAATTTCCTGACATCCTGCGATTTTTGCAGGAATGGCTAACATCAGCACACTTGAAAATAGGGGAGCAGATCCGCCTGGAATATACAGGCCTACTTTTTCAATGGCGACTGGTTTTTGCCAGCAGACTACCCCCGGAGATGTTTCAATCTTTTTAACTTCTGTCTTTTGGCTGGCATGAAAATCAGCGATGTTCCTTGATGCCGTCTGAATGGCTGCTTTCAGCTCATCATCTAACAACGCAGCAGCCTCTGTAATTTCGGCCTCTGTTACAGCAAAGTCGCTGATGGTCACCCCGTCAAACTGTTTGGTGAACCTTTGAACAGCAGTCATGCCATCTGTTTTTATTTCATCCAGAATAGCCTGCACTCGTCCGGTCAAATCCGCTGCATTAAACAGCGGACGTTCAAGGATTTGAGACCATTTGCTTTTTTCAGGATTCAAGTAACGTTTCATGCTTGTCAAAATTATTGAATTTCAGATTGTTTTTTTATAGATATGGGCGGATTAAAAAATCATTTTTTCAATCGGAACAACTAAAATACCCTGAGCTCCGGCGGCTTTTAGTTTACCGATGATTTCCCAGAAGTCGCTTTCTGCAATAACTGAATGCAATGAACACCATCCTTTTTCAGCAAGAGGAGTGACTGTCGGACTTTTCATCCCGGGCAAGATTGCCGTAATTTCTTCAATTTTATCGTTCGGAGCATTCAGCAAAATGTACTTTTTATCTTTTGCTCGTTCTACCGATTCCATGCGGAAAATCATTTCCTCCAAAATGGCTTGTTTCTCAGCTGATAGCTCTTGTGGAGCAACCAAAACGGCTTCGGAATAAAGAGCTACTTCAACCTCTTTTAAGCGGTTTGAAACCAATGTTGAACCGGAACTAACGATATCGAAAATGGCATCAGCCAGTCCAATCCCAGGGGCAATTTCCACTGAGCCGGAAATAACGTGAATGTCAGCTTTTACGTTATTTTTATCCAGAAAATCTTTCAAAATGACCGGATATGAGGTGGCAATTTTTTTCCCATTGAACCACTCGATGCCGGCATATTCTTCAGTTTTTGGAATAGCCAGGCTTAAACGACATTTGCTGAATCCCAGTCGCTTAACAATTTTAACGTTTTGCTGTTTTTCCAACATTTCATTTTCTCCGACGATACCAATGTCGGCAACTTGGTCAGCAACCGCTTGGGGGATATCATCATCACGTAAAAACAGAACTTCGATTGGGAAGTTTTTAGCAGGAGCCAATAGTTTACGTTTTCCCAGATTGATCTTAATTCCAGCCTCTTGTATGAGCTGCATTGAATCTTCGTTTAATCTTCCTTTTGTCTGAATAGCAATTCTCAATTGTGTCATGATAGTTTAAATCAATAAAAAAGGCCTACCTAATGGTAAGCCTTCTTTGGGTTAATATTTTTTAAAACAAAACAAAAGAATTACGGCCTACCAATAAATAGGTTGTTGTGATGATGACCGTAATGTCCAAGTTTGTTGTACATGTCGTTTTAATTTTGTGCTGCAAGTATAGTGATAAATTAAAAGTGTACCAAACGAAAAATTCACAAATTATAGTTTTTATATGAATACTTATTCATTTATTAAACTATTGGGCGAACAGCAATCGATTGTATTATTTTCCTATTTTTGAAAAGTTGATTAATCCTAATCCAAATTTGTTATGAGAAAAATTCTTTCCTTTTTTATGCTGGTCATGTTTGCAGTCACACTGAATGCACAAAATACAGAGAAGTTTTTTAAGCCGCGATACATTAAAAAAACCATGAATAAGGCTGCTAAATGGCAGTTGAAAAATCCAAAACATGAGTTGTATGACTGGACAAATGGTGCGTTTTACGCCGGTATTTTTGCAGCATATGAAACGACTGGCTCCAAAAGATTATGGAAAGCATTGATTGCGATGGGAGAGTCGAATGAGTGGAAGCCCGGTCCGCGCTTACAACATGCCGATGATCACGCAATCTGTCAAACTTATATTGATATTTATCGGATTGAAAAGGATGAAAAAATGATTGAACCATTCAAGGAAGCGGCTGATCAAATCATGTCAACACCTTATAAAACGGGGGAAATTAGGCCGATAACATGGTGGTGGTGCGATGCACTATTTATGGCTCCTCCCGCATTTGTGAAATTAGGAGTGACACTGGATGAAGATAAATACCTGGAATTTAATGATCGACTATTTAAAGAGACCTATGATTTACTCTTTGACAAGGATGAAAATCTGTATGCGCGAGATATGAAATATAAGACCGATTGGAAGGAGCCAATTAGAGAAAAAAATGGTGAGAAAATATTCTGGTCGCGTGGAAACGGTTGGGTGATGGGCGGACTGGTTCGTGTGCTGGATGAGTTGCCGGCGGATTATAAAAACCGTGCTTTTTACGAAAATCAGCTTCTGAAAATGGCGGAAACGATCAAGTCGCTTCAACAAGACGATGGTTTGTGGCGTGCCAGTTTGCTCGATCCAAAATCCTATCCGGGAGGCGAAGCCAGTGGCTCTGGTTTTTACACTTATGCGTTGGCTTGGGGAGTGAACAATGGCTTGCTCGACAAAGCCGAATATAAACCAGTGATTGAAAAAGCATGGATTGGCTTGAACGGATTAATTCAGCCGGATGGTCATGTTGGTTGGACACAGCCCATTGGCGCTGATCCTCGGGCAAATTTTTCAAATGATAGTTGGGAAGTTTATGGCACAGGAGCTTTCTTATTAGCGGGCAGTGAGGTTATAAAAATGGATTGGTAGGTAATTTCTGAAGATAGATTTAAAATAGTAAAGCCGTTTTCATTCGATGAAAACGGCTTTACTATTTTTAGTGATGCTTTATTAGAAAATATTTTTCATTTTCTCGAAAAAGTTCTTGTCGCCTGCACCAGGTGTGTGTTGGAAGTTCTCTGACTCCTGAAGTTTTTCAAGCATTTTGCGTTCTTCTGGTGAGATCTTTTTCGGTGCCCACGCATGAATCCGTACGAGTAGATCACCTTTGCCATATCCGTTAACATCAGGCAAGCCTTTACCTCGTAAACGAAGAATTTTCTCAGGCTGCGTACCTGCTTCAATTTTGACTTTTACTTTACTTTCAACGGTCGGAATTTCAGATGTTGTTCCCAATGCAAAATCAGGAAGACTAAGGAACAGATTATATATCAGGTTGTTTCCGTCGCGAATCAAGTCTGGATGATTCTCCTCTGTAATAATAACCAGTAGGTCACCATTAACTCCTCCACGGCGGCCGGCATTTCCTTTTCCCGACACGTTCAATTGCATGCCTTCAGCAACTCCTGCAGGAATTTTAATGTTAACAACTTCTTCGTCTCGAACAACACCTTCGCCATTACACGAAGTACATTTGTTCTTGATCATTTGACCTTCGCCATTACAGCTTGGACAGGTAGCAGTCGTTTGCATTTGCCCAAGTAGCGTGTTGGTAACTCGGGTTACATGACCGCTCCCCCGGCAGGTTGAACACGTTGTGTAGTCATTGCCTCCTTGTGCGCCGGTTCCACTACAAGTATCGCAGCTTTTGTATTTTTTTAGTTTGAGCTTTTTCTCAACGCCGTTGGCGATGTCTTTCAGCGAAAGATTGACTTTTACGCGCAAATCTGATCCGCGGTGAACCCGACGACCTCCGCCACGCGATGATCCGCCAAATCCACTAAATCCGCCACCGCCAAAACCATGACCGCCAAACACATCGCCAAACATAGAAAAAATGTCATCCATTGACATGTCGTGCTGGCTAAATCCGCCACCACCTCCGGCTCCACCGACTCCAGCATGGCCATACTGGTCATACCGTTGTTTTTTCTGAGGATTGCTTAAAACTTCGTAAGCTTCAGCGGCTTCTTTGAATTTATCCTCAGCTTCCTTGTTATCCGGATTTTTATCTGGGTGATATTGGATCGCTTTCTTCCGATATGCTTTTTTAATTTCTTCGGGCGAAGCGCTTTTACTAACTTCTAAAATCTCGTAAAAATCTCTTTTTGCCATACTTGCTTTTTGTTTGCCTATTCACCAATCACAACTTTCGAAAAGCGAATGACTTTCTCGTTCATCACGTAACCTTTCTGAATTACATCAACAACTTTCCCTTTAAGTTCTTCCTTTGGAGCCGGAATTTTAGTTACTGCTTCGTGTAAGTCAGTATCAAATTCTTTCTCTTTGGCTTCAATTTCCTGGATGTTGTTTTGCTTTAAAAACTCCTGAAATTTGCTGTAAATCAAAGTTATTCCTTGCTTTAAAGGGTCATCATCTTTCATTTCACTGAAAGCAATAAGTGCTCGTTCAAAGTCGTCGATTACCGGAAGAATATTGACCAATACCGTTTCACCTCCAGTTTTTATCAGCTCCATTTTTTCTTTCATGGTGCGTTTGCGGTAATTGTCAAATTCCGCTTGCAGACGAATGTGTTTGTCCTTTAGGTCGATTAGTTCGTTTCCTAAAGCTTCAATTTTTTCGTCTGTATTATCTTTCTTCGACTTCTTATTTTCTTTTTTACCCTTCGCTTTCTTTGATTTTTTATCTTCTTCAGCAGCTTTATCATTTTCCTGAGCAGTGTTCTCTTTTACCTCAGTTTCTTCAACTTGCTCTTTTTCTTTATTAGTTTTTTCTTCTGCCATTGTTGTTTGTTATTTAATTTACCGGATTGACAGTTTACAAAAATGTTGCCATTACGTGATATGGGACATTTTGACACCTCATTCTTGTAAATTGCTGACAAAATTATAAAAAGAAAGGCAGCACGCATGTGCCACCTTTTAATTTATATGATTTTATAATCTTATTTTAATAATTGGGTTAGGGTATTTTCTAATACGGGGCCACGTGAGTTTTTAGCAACAATAATACCTTCGCCATTGATTAGAAAGTTGGCGGGAATACCTCGAACTCCGTACACGGCAGCATATTTAGAATACCATCCTTTTAAGTCTGAAACATGATAGTCCCAGGTTAATTTATCAGCTTCAATTGCTTTTACCCATGGTTCTTTCGCTTTATCTAACGAGACGCTATAAACGGTAAAGCCATTTCCATTTTTAAATTTTCGGTCTTTAAACTCCTGATAAGCTGAGACTACGGTTGGGTTTTCGCGACGACAGGGACCACACCACGACGCCCAAAAGTCGATCAGCACCATTTTTCCGTCCAATGATGAAAGTTTTAATTCTTTGCCGTCAACTGATTTTTCAACAATCTCAGGTGCTTTGTTTCCAATTCCCAAGCCAATTTTCGCTTCATCTTGTGCAATTGACTGAGTTACAAAAGCAAATAATAAAACGAAGGCTGCTAAAATATTTTGTTTCATTTTTGTGGATATGTTTAAATGTCAACTAAATCAAGCTCAATAATAGTAAAAATGAAGATGTGTAGTTGTGTTGAAAACTACTTTTTTGAAAATATTAACAAATATTATTCTGAATGAAATTAGTTTGAGCGTTTAATATTGGCACCAATTGCGCTGAGTCGTTCATCAATTGCTTCGTACCCACGGTCAATTTGTTCGATGTTGAAAATCTCACTTTTACCTTGAGCCGATAAAGCCGCTATCAGCAATGCTACCCCGGCACGAATATCGGGCGATGACATCATTGTTCCGCGAAGCATGTGTTTTTTATTGAGCCCGATTACTGTTGCCCGATGCGGATCACATAGTATAATCTGTGCTCCCATATCAATCAGTTTATCGACGAAGAACAGCCGGCTTTCAAACATTTTTTGATGAATTAGCACGCTTCCGTTGGCTTGAGTGGCAACAACTAAAAAGATACTTAATAAATCAGGAGTCAAGCCGGGCCAGGGAGCATCGGAGATATTCATGATCGAACCGTCGATGAAGGTCTCAATTTCATATTCGTCCTGAGCCGGAATGTAAATGTTATCTCCTTTTATTTGAAGTTTGATCCCAAGTCGTTTAAATGCATCGGGAATTATTCCAAGGTGGTCAACTCCTGCGTTGGGAATGGTGATTTCGGAACCGGTCATCGCTGCTAAGCCAATAAAACTACCCACTTCAATCATGTCGGGTAGTATTGTATGATTGCAGCCTTTAAGCTCTGTCACTCCTTCAATACGGAGAAGATTTGAGCCAATGCCATCAATCTTTGCTCCCATTGAAACCAGCATTCTTGTAAGTTGCTGCAAGTAGGGTTCGCAGGCGGCATTGTAAATTGTGCTGGTGCCTTCTGCCATCACGGCAGCCATTAAAATATTGGCAGTACCGGTAACCGAAGCTTCGTCAAGCAGCATGTACTGACCTTTAAGCTTTTCGGTTGAAACCTGGAAGAAGTGATTGTCGGGATCGTAAGTGAATTTGGCTCCCAGTTTTTGAAGTCCGACAAAATGAGTGTCTAATCGACGACGGCCAATTTTATCGCCTCCGGGTTGCGGAATTAAGGCTTCTCCAAAACGAGCCAGCAGTGGGCCTACAATCATGATCGATCCACGCAAGCTGGCTGCTTGTTTTGCAAATTGTTCCGATCGAAGGTGTTGCATGTCCACCTGATCGGCCTGAAATTGATATTCTCCTTTCTTTAGACGCTGGATTTTAACTCCCAATTCGCCTAGGATTTCGATCAATTTCAAAACATCCCGGATTTCAGGAATATTGGTAATGGTGATTTTATCGCTCGTTAGAAGTGTAGCACAAATTACCTGAAGCGCTTCGTTTTTGGCTCCCTGTGGCTTTAGTTCGCCAGACAATTTATTTCCACCTTCAATTTGAAATGTTGCCATCTCTAATAAACGTATTATGACTTTCTAACGTGTTTTTTAGGGCCTCTGTTTTGATTGGAGTTTTGCTTTTTTCGTGGAGCGTTTCGTTGTAGAATGTCCCGGGTTTCTGCCAAATCTAAATCATCACGTTTGATTCGTCCTTTTGATAGGATTTCCAAATCTTTGTATATTTTATCGTCATCAACGGCATCTTTATTCCATGTCAGGTAGCTCTTTTTCATGTGGTTTGCCAGCATGGTGATCAGAATTTCCTTTTCCTCTCCATCTTCAAACTCAACGGCCTTTTCAACCATTAGCTCCAACGTTTTACCGTAATAGCGAAATCGAATGTTATTGCTGGCGTATTCAACTTTCTTAGGAGGTTCCTGAAATGTTTCAGGTTTCGGTGGATCATACGGATAATCGATGTCCAATTTAAAATCAGCCATAATGGCCAAGTGATCCCATAGTTTGTGCTTGAAATCGTTAATATCACGAAGGTATGGATACAGATTACCCATAATATCGATAATGGTTTGAGCCGCCAGGTTGCGTTCTGCTCTGTCTTCAATGGTCATCACATGATCAACCATATTTTGAATATTACGCCCATATTCTGGAAGGGGTAATTTTTTACGATTTGAATTATAATCCATTTAAAAAAATCTAATAAACTTTTGTGTCAAACAAGGTTGTTCAGATTCGGTAATTTAGTTGATAATCTGAAGTGAAGGAGATTCCCTAATAGATGCAAAGCTAAATGAAATTATTTTGCTTACAAATTAATTTGCGAAAATCTTGACTTTCAGGTTTGTTTGAAACCGTTATTTTCGGTTTGCAATTATACAATCTTTAGTTTGGCAAATTTGAGTAATAATTGCTTTTGCCCCGCATTTTGAAAAAAGACATTGGCCTTTAGGTTTGGAAAACTTCCTTCAATCTGTAGTACTTTTCCTTTTCCAAAACGTTGATGTTCAACCATCATCCCGGTTTGAATGTCGCGCGGATCATCCCCGTCAAAGTTCTGTGCTTTCTTTTTTGCTTGCCGAAGTTGCACCAACTTTTGGTTCAAGCCGGGCTGATCGCTCGTTGAGGGGCGTCGACCTGCGATCGACGGCTTGCTAAATGATTGCTTTTGCACTGCTTTATCGGGTGATGGCAGTTCGTCAAAATCGAAGTCGCTTTCATCCGGAATGTCCAGAAATATTTCATCAACCTCGGAAATAAAACGACTGGGATTGCAATAGTCCAGTTTTCCCCAGCGATATCGTTGTTTGGCAAAACTGATGTAAGCGTTTTCTTCGGCTCTTGTTAAGGCGACATAAAACAAACGTCGTTCTTCCTCGAAAGCTTCGGCTGTTACATTTCCAAACTGGCTTGATGGGAATAAGTTCTCTTCAACCCCAACAATAAATACATTTTTAAACTCCAATCCTTTTGCGGAATGAACGGTCATCATTGTTACTTTATCCCGGTCTTCTTCTTTTTCCGAGTCCTGATCGGTGAGCAGAGCCACATCTTCCATGTAGTTTGCCAATTGGTTGGGCTGGCCCTCCTCCCGGGCATTAATCGAGAATTCCTGAATACCATTTAATAATTCCTGAATGTTTTCAAACCGACTTAGCCCTTCAGGAGTTTGATCTTTGTATAGATCTTTCAATATGCTGGTTTGTGTCGCAATTTCGCTAGCCATTTCGTAAGCATCGCTAATTTCAGCTTTTTCCTGAAACTGCTTGATGATGCCTGCAAACTGTTGCACCTTGCTTAAGGTTCCTTTGTTTAGTCCGGCGTGGTTTGTAGTGCCGCTTTGCACGATGATCTCAAAGACACTGCATCCAACAGCAATAGCTGCCTGCTCTAATTTGGAAAGCGTTGTAGCACCAATTCCGCGTGCCGGATAGTTTATAATACGCTTGAGTGCCTCATTATCTTTCGTGTTGATAACCAGCCGAAAATAAGAAAGTAAATCTTTAATTTCCTTGCGCTGGTAAAACGACAGGCCTCCATAAATTTTATAGGGTATGTTTCGCTTGCGCAGTGCTTCCTCAAAAATACGTGACTGGGCATTGGTACGATACAAAATGGCATAGTCCTCGTATCGAAAGTGTTCGCGCATCCGGGTTTCGCTGATTTCGTTTGCCACCAGATAACCTTCTTCGTTGTCGGTTAGAGCCGAGAACACTTTGATTAAGTTTCCCTCAGCATTCTCCGAAAATACCTTTTTCGGAAGTTGTCGTTTATTCTTTTGAATGATGCTATTCGCCGCATTAACAATGGTTTGTGTTGACCGGTAGTTTTGCTCCAGTTTGTAAACTTGGTGCTCGGGGTAGTCCTTCTGAAAATTTAAAATATTTTCGATTCTTGCACCCCGAAACGAATAGATGCTTTGAGCATCATCGCCAACAACACAAAGATTTTTGTGGGCGGCTGCCAGGTTTTTCACAATCAGGTATTGGGCAAAATTTGTATCCTGATACTCATCTACCAAAACATAGTCGAATCGTTCCTGGTATTTAGCCAAAATGTCCTTTTTGTCTCGAAATAAAATATTGGTTTTCAGTAGTAAATCGTCAAAATCCATAGCACCGGCTAAGAAGCAACGACGGGCATATTCTTTGTATATCTCAGCAATTCGCGGCATGCGAATACTCATGTCGTATTCTCTTACCTGACCATTTGTAGCGTATGCCGCTGGAGTAATCAAGCTGTTTTTAGCAGCTGATATCCGGCTTGAGACGACGTTGGGCTTGTAGGTTTTATCATCCAGCTTAAAATCCTTAATGACCGTTTTCAGCAAACTTTTTGAATCGGCGGCATCGTAAATCGTGAAATTAGAAGGGTAACCAAGCGCTTCCGATTCCATTCGCAATATGCGAGCGAATATGGAGTGAAAAGTTCCCATCCAAAGATGTTTGGCCGTGTTGTAACCCACCACTTTGGCAATTCTTTCTTTCATTTCCTTAGCTGCTTTGTTGGTGAAAGTAAGGGACAGGATACTTCCGGGGCGTGCTCCCTGTTTTAGCAGATGGGCAATGCGGTAGGTGAGTACACGCGTTTTCCCGGATCCTGCACCCGCAATGATCAAAGATGGGCCATCCGTGTTTTCAACTGCACTTCGCTGAGCTTCATTTAATTCGTTGAGGTAATCCACAATTTGAGTTTTTTCAAAAGTCAGCTTCAAAAGTATAACCTATTTTTTTATTTTGCAGCATTGGCATGGGTGAGTTTTCAACAAAGCTCTCAGAGCTTAAAAATGAAATGTCATTCATAAGATAAATCAATTTTTAACGTTAATATTGTACTGTCATATTAATTAAGACGATTTTTGAAAGATGAAGTTGATACAAAACACCCAATTTTTACTTTTATTGCTTGCGTTGTTTCTTCCAATTTTTACAGAAGCGCAGATTTCTTCTGATGCTGATGCTTCCGTTTCAACTGAATATAGTTCAGGCGCTCAGGATCAGATTTATGTATTTTGTGTTGCTCCTGATGAAAATGCAGGGGAGCTAACTGCAACTTCTTCGAGTGGTGCGGCCTCGTTTGAGTGGTTGAAATATAATTCGGGTACCGGAAGTTTTGATGGTTTTCAAACGGATAATTCAGGAAGTTCAACTTCTACAATTGTGAATCTGGCTGATGGAGGCTATCGGGTGAATATTACCTCAGGAGCTGTTACTGAAACTTACACTGCCTGGGTGATGAACAGCTGGTATGCAGCAACAGCTGAAATTACCGAATCAACTTGTGATTATTTTCAGTTGACAGCTTCGATTGATGAAGAAGCGGAATTGAATTATTATGACTTATCGAACGGAGCAGAAAAGCCCGTTGTTAAAGATGTAAAGGTAAAATGGACTGTTGATGGCGATCAGGTTGCAGCTGTATTGAGCCCGCAAATTTTCTCACCTCCATCAGAAGATAAAGACTATACGTTGACTGTTTTTGATCGCTTTGGCTGCCAGGTTGAAGTAACTGTCAATTATCAGTCGATCGTTCCAGACGCATCATTTACTGCAAACCCGATGGAAGGAGAAGCACCTCTGGAGGTCGCGTTCACGAGCAGTTCAACTAATGCTGACCAATATGAGTGGTCTTTTTATCGCAGTCAGGAGGACTTGCTCGAAGAAAGCCAGGTTGGGATTGTTGAAGATAGTATCATGCAGACCGCGATTGATCAGAATCCGATCTATATTTTTGAAAACTCCGGAAATTATAATGTAAAGTTAGTTACAACTAAAAATGGGGATGGCGTTGCTTGTAGAGATACATTTTATATTGAAGAGTATATTGAGGTTACAACCTCTTTCATAAGAGTTCCAAATGTGTTTACTCCCAATGGTGACCCGTTTAATAATGAGTTTATTGTTGGCTATGAGTCTTTGAAATCAATTAATATCCAGATTTTTAATCGATGGGGAAGGAAAGTGCACAGTTGGGAGAATAATAACATTCAAGGTTTTTACGATACAAGAAGTGAATCAGCCTGGGACGGCAAAATAGGAGGGCGGTATGCAAGTCCTGGTGTGTATTACTATGTTATTGAGGCGTTAGGTCGTGATGGACAGAAACATTTTGCCCACGGGTTTGTGCATTTGTTTCGGGGGAAATAATTGAGTTGGTTTGAGCGTAGTTGTTTAACCACTGAAAATTAATGAATTGATGTATCTTTGATTATTGATTTTAGGTGGGTGGTTAGAATTGCTTATGAAAAAAATTAGATTTTACACTTTGCTATATGTTGATAAAAGGTTTCGGTCGTTATCAAAAAATGGAGTAAGAGGCAATTTCGAATCCCAAATTGAAATACACGTCAAGTGCTGTGAAGCCCTTAAAAAATCTCTAGCTTGCTTTACTTCCTGTGATCTGGTTGTTCTGACGAATGATAAAAGCTTTCTTGAAGGATACTCCTCTGAATTGAAAATTGTTGAAATTTGCTTTTCGTTAAATGTTCCGAAAGAAATTGATTTCTATTCTGCCCATTTCAAATTCGATGTGTTTAAATACTTTGTATCAAAAGAAGATGGAATAGACTACAATATATTAATTGATAATGATGTATTGTGTATTGGAGATGTTCCTTTGAATTTAATTAACTGTATAGAGAAAAATGTTCCTACCTTTTATGATGTCACGAATATGAGGTTTCCTGCATACAGTAGAGAGAGGCTGATCGCCGACAAAGAATTTTTTCTAGGGAATGAAAAATCGATTGGAATCTGGGCTGGTGGTGAATTTATTGGAGGAGATAAAAAATTCTTTAAACAACTTTCTGGATGGGTTAAGACTGATATCGATTTGTATTTTAGTAACTATCGGAATTTTCATCATCAAGGAGACGAAGTTCTACTATCAGTAGCAATTGAAAGGATGTTACGCAGTGGTATTTATGTTGCAGATGTAAATTCCTTTCGGGGAATTAGTCGATTTTGGAGTCTGCCAACTTTACATTTTCAAAACAGTTGGAAGAGCTTCAGAGATAATTTTCTAATTCATTTACCAGCAGATAAATTTTATATTGCCACTTTAGAGAATATAGATTTTAACTTGAGGAAAAGACTGGGAGCTTATTTCTTTTGGAAATTACTAACTGGCCGTTTAAAGTCTTTAGTCAGAACTCGAAAAAAAAAGTAAAGAGTCTAAATGTTTCATTTTCGGGATATTAAAATGCCGGGCGATCACCGCTCGGCATTTTAATGTTATCTATTTTAAGAGTCTATGTCGGCTTTAGTCACAATCCACATCAAATACTTTGGAGGGATCCGATAGTGTCTCTGACCAGCTTGCATTCCATGTAGTAACACCGCTGAATCCATTATACGCTTCTGTGATGTTGATTTTTTCATAGGGCCATTCCCAGTTGTATGGGATTAGGATTCCATTTGGATATTCAACTCCTCCGGCATCTAGCCATGTGTCTCCATCCAGAGGGTGAAGTTCCCAGATGTTTAGATCATAGGCAATTAGTGTTCCCGGATGAACAGTAATAAATGGATCGTATGGTTCTGCAGGATTATAAACGAAATCACTGTTAATGGAGATCGTTATATCAGCAGTTCCAACCGGATCGCAGTCAGTATCGGTCATGACGGTATTTGCAGCAAACCCATATGGTGCTATTCCTTCGCCAGGTAATTCGGCTTTTGTGCTTGAGAACACCGTAATGATATAGTCTGTTCCATCTTCAACGACGCCATCATCTCCAGTAATTCCACTCATGCCTCCTATAATTCCAAGTTTTGGAACTCTAATTTTGAATGCATGATCATAATCAGCACCCCTGGCTGAAGCATAAAATGAAATCATTAATTGATCGTCGGTTTTGATAATGCCAGACTGGACGACCAGGTCATTGTAGTCACCATCGTTTCCATCAACCCCGTCTTTCATCAGATCTTCCCATGCATAGGTGAAGTTGACGGTATTGTCACACTCTTCCATACAATATTGAAAATAGACCGACCAGTTCTTTCCTGGAAATTGAAGTACGTCGTTATTAAATGAAACACCGTCAATTTCATCACAAAGTCCTCCCCAAGCAGTTTCTCCGTTAGATAGCGCTGCGTGAGACGCAATAAAATAGCAGTCATCTTCGCTTTCCAGGTCATCAACATAAGCTGCAGGTATCATTACCGTAAAGCTTGTTTTCTTGTCTTCCTCGTCCCAAGTCTTCTTAAAAGTGAATTTTCCAGGGATCGCACCGCCGTTGCTAATTTTTTTCTGAGCTTTAAAATCATCTTCACTATCGAAAATATCCAAGTGAATTTCCATTAAGTATATATCTGGCTCAGTAATATTGTAAGTAACGTAAACATCACCATCCATAGATGCAACATCAACAGTTCCGGTGTACGTATACTGACCTGCTACAAGACAAACTTGCTTGCAGGGAGCGGGAGGAACGACTCCTTCAGGGAGCATGATTGAGTATTTTTTTAATGTTAAGTCTCTTGAAAGCTCATCGTCAACAACAGATTGGTTGTCGCAGTTCTGCAATAATAAACCAAATGTCATCATTGATAATATCAACATGACACCTTTTTTGTAAATTTTCATTGTACCCTTTTTCATTTGTTCATTTTTAAATAGATTAATAGTAGATCTTAAAATCTTAATTGGTATTGAGTTAGTGCATAGCAATTTCGCATATTCAATCTACGTAACATCTGGAAGCGGGTCAATAGGTAATTTTACCCATGCGCATTTTTGGGGTTTATAGTTGAAGAAAAAGAAAGGAGTAAGGAAGAAGAATAGGTTGTCAGTGGCGGCTTTGAAGAATACTTCGGGAGTTGGTACAGAGCTTCGGTATCTGTGAATAGGTAAAACAGAAGACGCCGGATCGTTCGATCCGGCGTCTTCTGTTTATTGGGTTTTTGTATTGTCTTTTTACGATTAAAAACTACTGGATGTTATGCCTCTTCATATTCGGCTTCGTAAGCTTTTAATAGTTCATCTTGTACTTCTTGAGGAACTTTTTCGTAGCCATCAAATTCTAACGAGAACATGCCTCGTCCCTGAGTGAGTGAGCTCAATGCAGTGATGTATTTGTACATTTCTTTTAAAGGAACTTTCGCATTTATTTTTTCATAGCCTCTTTCGCTACCCATTCCCATGATTAAAGCACGGCGGCTTTGCAGGTCGCTCATTACATCTCCCATGCGATCGCTTTGCACAAAAACTTCCAGGTTGTAAATTGGTTCGAGGATTTTTGGCCCCGCATTTTTAAAGGCTGTTGAGAATGCGTTACGCCCAGCCAGTTTGAAGGATATTTCATTGGAATCAACCGGATGCATTTTGCCATCGTATACATAAACACGAATATCGCGCGCGTATGAACCTGTCAGTGGTCCTTCTTCCATTTTTTCCATGATTCCTTTCATGATGGCAGGTAAAAAACGTGCGTCAATCGAACCTCCTACAATACAATTGTGAAAGACTAGTTTTCCTCCCCAGGCAAGAGGATGCTCCTGAGTATCCCGAAGGGATAGTTTTTGGTCTTTCCCATTCATCGAAACCATGGTTTTAGGCTCTACTCCTTCAATGTAAGGTTCGATGAAAAGATGTACTTCGCCAAATTGTCCGGCACCACCTGACTGCTTTTTGTGCCGATAGTCGGCTTGCGATAATTTAGTGATGGTTTCCCGGTATGGGATTCTGGGTTTTTCAAATTCAATATCCAATTTGAATTCGTTATTATAGAACCACTTTAATGTGTTTAGGTGGTATTCTCCCTGACAGTGAACCAGCATCTGTTTCAGTTCTTTAGAATACTCAACTTTGTAAGTAGGATCCTGATCGTGAAGTTTCTGGAAGCTTTCACTTACTTTTTCATCGTCAGCTTCATTAACTGCTTTTAATGCGACGGTGTGTCGAGAGGTGGGAAACTTAATTTCGGCAAATTTATAACCGGCTGATTTTTCACTTAAAGAGTTGTTGACATCAACATCTTTCATTTTTACGGTGGCTCCAATGTCGCCTGCATTCATCGCATCAACTTTGTCTCGGTTTCTTCCGGCAGATACAAATAGTTGAGAGATACGTTCTTTGTTTCCGTTTTTAGCAATGATTAGGTCCTGACCTTCTTTTACGGTTCCACTCATCACCTTGAAATACGTGATTTCTCCAACGTGTTGTTCAATGGTTGTTTTAAAAACCATGAGTGAGGTAGGAGCGCCGTCGCCTTTCTTAACTTCTTTTCCATTGATTTCGGGTACTTCAACAGCTTCGTTTGGAGATGGCGTAATATTGGCAATAAATTCCAATAAGCGTCCAACCCCCATGTTGAGTTTTGCCCCGGTGCAGAATACCGGAAATAAACTACGGTCAATCATGCCTAGTTTGATTCCCTGGCGCATTTCATCTTCTGTTAACGTGCCTTTGTCAAAATAGAGCTCCATTAAATTCTCGTCATTTTCAGCAGCCATTTCAACCAGCTCGTTATGAAGTTCTTCAGCACGATCTTTTTCATCAGCAGGAATGTCTGAAATCTCAGGTTTTCCTCCTTCTTTCGGGTATTTATATAGCTTCATTTTAAGCACATCGACGATTGAGTCGAATCCAGCACCCGCATTTAGTGGATATTGGACAATCGTTACTTTGTTTCCAAAGATCGATTTGGCTTGGTCGATAGTTTGTTCAAAATTGACGTTCTCATGATCCAGTTGGTTGAAAACGAAGATCATTGGTTTGCCAGCTTGTTCTGTGTACCGAAAGGCAGTTTCTGTGCCTGATTCGATTCCGTGCGGAGTATTAACCGTGATAATTGAGCACCCAACTACATGGAGAGCAGAAACAACACCTCCACGGAAGTCATCCATCCCCGGAGTGTCAATGATGTTGATTTTTTTGTTGTTGCTGAAAGAGTGAAGGACGGTGGAAAAAACAGAGTTGCCATACTCGTGCTCGATGGGGAGGTAGTCTGAAGTTGTGTTTTTGGATGTTACCTCGCCACGGCGATTGATTACTCCACCCTCGAACAGCATGGCTTCTGCGAGGGTGGTTTTCCCACTGCCAGCATTTCCGATTAGTGCGATGTTGCGGATTTCGTCTGTTTTATAGATTTTCATTTGTTCGTTTTTATTGGTTAAAAAAAAGCTTTTGCAGGTTGATTTTCCTATGGTGGCTACCAAAATTAGTAATAATTTATTAACAAACAACGGGGCTTAATTTGGGCAAATATGTTATAAAAATGTTTTGTGGAATTGATTCGGGTTGAAGTGCCGTTTTTTATATTTTTCGTAGGCGGGATTCACCAAGAAGATACGTTTCGCTTGCGAGTTGAAAGGCCTGTTAAATCAACGCTGTATGATATGAGTGTTGAAAGGAGGAACAACGTTGTTGTGAGTTTTATTTAGATTGTCTATGGATTGCGCCGATATTCTTGAAGCTTTTATTTTATTTGCTATAGACGAGAGTGAAGAGGTAGGGCCATTTAAATTTGATTTCGTCAGCAAATCAACTTGAATGATTGTACTCGGGCAGAGATCGAAACTTGGGAGCTATCTGGAAGTAGCTATTGTTGTTACTATTGGGTGCTAGGTAATAATTAACCTCTGATTGTGAATAACTAATCGACAATACTGGCGTACGAGCACTTAATTCCTTTATTTTTAGGATGTAAATATGCGCTATGTCTCGTTTTCCTCATTATAAGCAGCCTGATGCAATGGACTGTGGGCCGACTTGCCTACGAATGATTGCGAAATTCTATGGGCGCAATTTTAACCTGAATTACTTGCGCGAGCAATCTCACATTTCACGCGAGGGGGTTTCTTTGCTGGGGATAAGTGATGCTGCTGAGTCAATCGGCATGCGCAGTCTCGGAACTAAAGTCACTTACGAACAGCTGATAAAAGATGTGCCAAAACCCTGTGTGATACACTGGGATCAGAATCATTTTGTTGTTGTGTATAAGGTTAAAAAGGGGAAGGTGTACGTTGCCGATCCTGCTTTTGATTTGGTGAAATATAACGAGCAGGAATTTAAAAAACATTGGTTGGCGACCATGAAAGAAGGAGTGGAGAAAGGAATATGTCTGATGTTGCAGCCCACTCCTGCTTTTTATGAGCAAGATGATGAAGTTACTGACCGCACCGGCTTTTCGTTTTTGTGGCGCTATGTTCGTCCGCATCGCAGATTGGTAAACCAATTACTGATTGGATTTTTAGCCGCGAGTATTATTCAACTGATTTTTCCTTTCTTAACCCAGAGCATTGTTGATGTCGGAATCAATAATCAGGATATCAGTTTTATCTATTTAGTGCTGGCCGCACAGATGATGTTATTTATTGGTAAGATGTCAGTCGACTTTGTTCGCTCCTGGATTTTACTTCACATCAGTACCCGGATTAATATTTCCATTATTTCTGATTTCCTGATTAAGCTGATGAAATTGCCGATCGGTTTTTTTGATACCAAGATGTTGGGCGATTTGATGCAGCGCATACAGGATCATCGACGGATTGAGCGATTTCTGACCACTCAAACACTCAGCGTGTTGTTCTCACTATTTAATTTGTTCGTGTTTGGCATTGTGTTAGCTATTTATAGTTGGAAGATTTTGTTGGTTTTTGTTATCGGTTCTGTCTTGTATGTCGTTTGGGTGTATTTGTTTATGCAGCGCCGTCGTCAGCTCGATTATAAGAAATTTACCCAGTTGAGTGAAAATCAAAGCATGTTGATTCAGTTAATCAATGGCATGCCGGAGATTAAATTGAATAATTACGAAAAGCAAAAGCGGTGGGAGTGGGAGCGAATTCAGGCACGGCTGTTTAGGGTGAACGTGCAAAACCTGTCCGTTGACCAGTATCAGCAAGCCGGTTCTGTTTTTATCAATGAAACCAAGAATATTGTGATTACAGTCTTGGCCGCTATGGCTGTTCTGAATGGTAATATGACACTGGGTATGATGTTGGCTGTTCAGTATATTATCGGTCAGTTGAATGCACCCTTGTCTGATTTGATTAATTTTCTTCATCTGGCTCAGGATGCTAAAATTAGCCTGGAGAGGCTTGGCGAGATTCACAATAAAGATGACGAGGAGAGAAAGGAGGATCCGCGGATTAATACGATGCCGGCAAGTCGTACAATTGATATTTCAGATTTAGTTTTTCAATACGAGGGGCCTCATTCTCCGAAAGTTTTAAAGCAAATTAACCTGAAATTGCCAGAGCAAAAAGTAACCGCTATTGTAGGTGGAAGTGGAAGTGGAAAGACGACACTGGTTAAACTGCTTTTAGGTTTTTATCCGCCAGTCTCCGGTTCGATAAAAGTAGGCGATACTGATTTGAGAAATTTTTCACAACAGTGGTGGAGAACAAAGGTGGGGGCGGTTATGCAAGATGGATTTATCTTTTCAGATACGATTGTCAATAATGTTGTTGTAGGTGATGAATCGGTTGATAAGGAAAAGCTTTTGTTTGCCGTGAAGGCAGCCAATATTCAAGATTTTATTGAAGGTTTGCCGCTGGGATATAATACTAAGATTGGACAAGATGGACACGGCTTGAGTCAAGGGCAAAAACAACGAATTCTAATTGCCCGTGTGATTTATAAAAATCCTGATTACTTATTTTTTGATGAAGCGACCAATGCGCTTGATGCGAATAATGAAAAGGCCATTATGGAAAACCTTAACCGGGTTTATGAAGGAAAGACAGTCGTTGTGGTCGCGCACCGGCTGAGTACGGTGAAAAATGCTGACCAAATCGTGGTGCTGGATCATGGTGAGATTGTTGAGGTTGGAAATCATGCTGAGCTAACTGCAAAAAAAGGTGCTTATTATAACTTGGTAAAAAACCAGCTCGAGTTAGGAAACTAGAACAACGTATTAATATATTGTACAGGCTGATGCCAAACACCAATCAAAATATAGAAATAAGAAGTGATGAAGTTCAGGAAATCATTGGGAAATCGCCTTCGTGGTTGTTGCGAAGCGGGCTAACAATGATTTTGCTGTTGCTGTTGCTTTTTCTGTTGGGATCATGGTTGTTTCATTATCCTGATATTATTCGGGCGCGAATTATTGTTCTTTCTGAAAATCCGCCTGCACATATTGTCGCTCGAAACGCTGGCAATATTGATCAGTTATTTGTTCAGGATAACGACACAGTAAAGAAAGATCAGTTGATTGCAATATTGGAAAACACGGCTGATTATAAAAATGTCATCAAATTGGAAGATGATCTGGAGGCACTGAGTCCATATTTCACCACTTTCGATACAATACATTATAAAAAGCTCACACCTGATTATCGATTGGGTGATATTCAGGCTGATTTTTCATCATTCTTGCGCTTATATAATAATTACATCAGTTTTGTACGATTGAATTTTTATCCGCAAAAAATCCGGTCGCTTCGGGAGCAGCAGCACATGAAGAAGATTTTTTATGATCGTTTGTGGACACAGCGACAAATTCTGGAAAATGAGTATCAAATTGCTTACGAGCAGTTTCAGCGCGATTCAGGCTTGTACGCTCGGGAGGTTATTTCGTTGATTGATTTCAAAAAATCAGAATCTGCTATGCTTCAAAAGAAGTATTCGTTTAATGGTGCACGAACAAATTTGGCAGAAACTCAACAAGATATTATTCAGTTACAACAGGATGTTATTGCTGCCGAAAAAGAATATGAAGATCAGAAACTGAAATTACAATCTGAGTTGATTGAATCGTTGAATGTATTGAAAAGTCGACTGGAGTATTGGAATAAAGCGTTCGTGTTGAAAACTCCGATTAACGGACAGGTTACTTTTACAAACTTTTGGAGCAAAAATCAGCAAGTTAAAAATGGCGAAATTGTATTTACAGTTGTGCCTCAGCGAGAGAGTAAGATTATTGGTAGGGTGACTTTGCCTATTCGTGGCGCAGGGAAAGTGAAAGCCGGGCAGAGCGTAAATATCCAGTTTGATAATTTTCCGTACATGGAATACGGCATGGTGCGTGGAACTGTTAAAACCATTTCTTTGGTACCTACAAACGATAATTATATTGCAGAAATTGAACTTCCCCAGGACTTGGAAACCAATTATAACATTCAATTAACTTTCAGCCAGGAAATGAAAGGAGACGCTGAGATAATAACAGAGGATTTACGTTTTATACAGCGTTTTATCAATCCAGTCAAGTCACTTCTGAAAGAAAAGGTTATCCAGTCAAAATAGATTATTCTGTTCATTTCGGATAAAATCGAAAAAACACCCTTAAAAGCTATTGTTCTTTCCTGAAAATTAGTACTTTTGCGTGCCGTTTTTGGAGAAATCTGTCAAAAACGGAAGTGGAATGCATTGATTTTATTGAAGTTTTCAATACCTTTGCAGTCCATTTTGCAAAAATATTAATGATTAATTAAATAGTTGTATGCCAACGATTCAACAGTTAGTAAGAAAAGGACGCACCATGCAGGTCGAGAAGAGTAAGTCTCGTGCGTTGGATGCTTGTCCTCAAAAACGAGGTGTTTGTGTACGTGTTTACACAACTACACCTAAGAAACCAAACTCAGCAATGCGTAAAGTTGCAAGGGTAAGGTTAACGAACCAAAAGGAAGTGAATGCTTACATTCCGGGTGAAGGTCATAACCTACAAGAGCACTCTATTGTATTAGTGCGCGGTGGTAGGGTGAAAGATTTACCAGGTGTGCGTTATCACTTAGTTAGAGGAGCACTTGATACAGCAGGTGTTGAAGGACGTACTCAAAGACGTTCAAAGTACGGTACCAAAAAACCCAAGAAATAATTTTTGGAATTGACGAGTTTAGTGGTTTGGTTGAGTAAATGAACCCGATACTGATCGGGAGACCTGAAGCTCCAAATCGATAACAACCGATTAGAATAACACTAAAGAAAAGAAAGAATGAGAAAATCGAAACCAAAGAAGAGGGTCATTTTACCAGACCCTAAATTCAATGACGTTCTTGTAACAAGATTTGTGAATGATATGATGCAACACGGAAAAAAAACGGTTGCATATCAAATATTCTACGATGCTCTTGATATCGTTGGATCACGTATGAAAAACGAAGAGCTTTCACCCCTTGATGTCTGGAAAAAAGCGTTGGAGAATATTACTCCCGCAGTAGAAGTAAAAAGCCGCCGTGTCGGTGGTGCTACATTCCAGGTTCCTATGGAAATTCGCCCCGAACGAAAAGTGGCAGTTTCTATCAAAAGTTTAATCTTATATGCTCGCAAGCGTTCTGGTAAATCAATGGCAGACAAGTTGGCTGCTGAGATTCAGGCTGCGTTCAATAATGAAGGTGGTGCTTTCAAAAAGAAAGAAGACACACACCGTATGGCTGAGGCAAACCGTGCTTTTGCGCATTTCAGATTTTAATATTGGTTTAACATGGCAACAAAAGATTTAAAATATACAAGAAATATCGGCATCATGGCTCACATTGATGCCGGTAAAACGACCACTACAGAGCGTATTCTCTATTATACGGGAATCACTCACCGTATTGGAGAGGTGCACGACGGTGCAGCTACCATGGACTGGATGGAGCAAGAGCAGGAGAGGGGTATTACCATTACTTCTGCAGCGACAACCACATTCTGGAAGCACGCCGATCAGCAATATAAAGTAAATATCATTGATACTCCCGGACACGTTGACTTTACCGTAGAGGTAGAGCGTTCATTGCGTATTTTGGATGGTGCTGTTGCTTTGTTTTGTGCCGTAAGTGGTGTTGAAGCCCAATCAGAAACAGTTTGGCGTCAAGCCGAAAAATATGGTGTTCCACGAATTGGCTTCGTTAATAAAATGGACCGTTCTGGAGCAGATTTCTTCAATGTAGTGAATGAAGTTAAAGAGAAATTGGGTGCTAATCCGGTTCCAATTCAAATTCCAATCGGTGCTGAAGAAAAATTCGAAGGGGTAATTGACCTGATCGAAATGAAGGCGATCCGTTGGTACGATGATGCTACTCTTGGAACGGATTATAAAATGGAAGAAATTCCGGAAAATCTGAAAGAACTAGCTGAAGAATACCGCGAAAAAATGGTTGAGTCGGTTGCAGAGTTGGATGATGCCCTTATGGAGCGTTATTTCGACGATCCGGAATCAATTACTTCTGAAGAGTTGATATCGGTTATCCGCCAGGGTACACTGAAGCATGTAATCGTTCCGATGATGTGTGGTTCGGCTTTCAAAAATAAAGGTGTGCAACGTTTGTTGGATGCTGTTGTTGAGTTTTTGCCTAGCCCGTTAGATAAAGGTGAATTGATAGGTTCAGACCCATCAACAGGTGACAAAGTTGTACGTCACGCTAATGTTGAAGAGCCTCTTTCGGCTTTAGCATTTAAAATTGCTACCGACCCATTTGTTGGTCGTTTGTGCTTTATTCGTGTTTATTCAGGTAAAATTGATGCTGGCTCAACGGTGTTCAATACTAGGACAGGCAAAAAGGAACGGATTTCACGTCTTTACCAAATGCACTCAAATAAGCAAAATGCGAAAGATGTTATCGAGGCCGGAGATATTTGCGCTGCTGTAGGCTTTAAAGATATTCGCACCGGTGATACGTTGTGTGACGAAAAGAATCAAATAACATTGGAAAGCATGGACTTTCCAGAACCGGTAATTGGTATTGCTGTAGAGCCAAAAACACAAAAGGACTTAGATAAACTTGGAATGGGATTGGCAAAACTAGCCGAGGAAGATCCAACATTCAAAGTAAATACTGATGAAGAATCAGGTCAAACGGTTATTCGTGGTATGGGTGAGCTTCACCTGGAGATCATTATCGACCGTTTGAAACGCGAATTTAAAGTTGAATGTAACCAAGGTAAACCTCAGGTTGCATACAAAGAAGCCATTAGCGAAGAGATTGAATTACGAGAAGTATTCAAGAAACAGTCTGGTGGTCGTGGTAAATTCGCAGATATCATTGTTAAAGTTTCTCCTGCCGAAGAAGGCAAAGAAGGTTTAACATTTATCGACAGCGTAAAAGGTGGACGTATTCCTCGTGAATTCATTCCATCAGTACAAAAAGGTTTTCAAACAGCTATGTTGAATGGTCCGTTAGCAGGATTCCAATTGGACAGCCTGAAAGTAGAATTACTTGATGGATCATTCCACGCCGTTGACTCGGATCAGCTGTCATTCGAAATCTGTGCCCGTCAGGCGTTCAAAAGTGCAGCTTCAAAAGCAGGTCCAAAATTGCTTGAGCCTATTATGAAGACTGAGATTGTTACTCCTGAAGAATACATGGGTGATATTATTGGTGACTTGAACCGTCGACGCGGCCAAGTAGGTGGAATGACTGAGAAAGCTGGTGCAAGAGTTATTAAAGCAACGGTTCCTCTTTCAGAAATTTTCGGCTATGTGACTGTATTGAGAACACTCTCTTCTGGTCGTGCAACTTCATCTATGGAGTTTTCACACTACGAAGAAGTGCCAAAACAAATGGCTGTGAAAGTACTTGAGGAAATGCAAGGAAAAGTAGAATTATTATAAAATAATTATTTTATCTCATCATGAGTCAAAAGATCAGAATTAAGCTGAAATCGTATGATCATAACTTGGTTGACAAGTCAGCTGAAAAGATCGTAAAGACTGTAAAAACAACAGGTGCAGTTGTAAGTGGGCCAATCCCACTTCCAACTCACAAGCGCATTTTTACAGTGTTACGTTCAACTTTCGTGAACAAAAAATCACGTGAGCAATTTCAGGTGTCTTCATACAAACGTTTGATCGACATTTACAGCTCAACAGCTAAAACTATCGACGCCTTAATGAAGCTTGAATTGCCAAGTGGTGTCGAAGTAGAAATTAAAGTTTGATAACCTGTAAAAATTAAAAAGAAATGGCAGGAATAATCGGTAAAAAAATCGGAATGACATCCGTATTCAGTGTTGAGGGAAAGAACATTCCATGCACTGTGATAGAGGCTGGTCCTTGTGTTATAACACAAGTGAAAACAGCTGAAACCGATGGCTACGACGCTATTCAGCTGGGGTTTGGTGACAAGAAAGAAAAGAACACCACCAAAGCTGAGTTCGGTCACTTCCAGAAAGCTGGAACGGACCCAAAGCGTAAAGTTGTCGAGTTTACAGAAGTTGAAGGAGATTACAAGCTTGGTGATACCATTACTGTTGATGTAATCCAGGAAGAAGGTTGGGTCGATATAACCGGCGTAACTAAAGGTAAAGGATTTCAAGGGGTTGTAAAGCGTTACAATTTCCGTGGAGTTGGCGATGCCACACACGGTCAGCACAACCGTTTAAGAGCTCCTGGTTCGCTAGGTGCGTCTTCTTACCCTTCCAGAGTATTTAAAGGAATGCGTATGGCTGGTCGTACCGGCGGTGCTCAAAAAACGATCGAAGACCTCAAGGTCTTGAAAGTAATTCCTGAAAGTAACCTATTAGTTGTTAAAGGATCAATTCCTGGAGCAAAAGGATCATTTGTAATAATTAATCAGTAATGGAAGTACAAGTATTAGATAAAACAGGAAAAGAAACCGGGAAAAAGGTCGATTTGCAAGACCAAATTTTCGGTATTGAACCTAATGATCACGCGATCTATCTTGATGTAAAACAATACTTGGCCAACAAACGTCAAGGAACCCATTCAGCTACTGAACGTGGTGAAATTGTTGGAAGTACTAAAAAGATCAAGAAACAAAAAGGTACCGGTACAGCTCGTGCAGGTAGCATTAAGTCACCTGTATTCAGAGGTGGTGGTCGTGTTTTTGGACCTCGTCCAAGAAATTATGGTTTCAAATTGAACAAGAAAGTAAAAGCTTTAGCTCGTAAATCAGCATTGAGTTACAAAGCGAAAGCAAGCGATATTTTAATTCTTGAGGACTTCTCTCTGGAAGCGCCAAGAACAAAGGAGATGGCAATGATCAGTAATAATCTGAAAATTAACGATAAAAAGTCTCTTTTCGTTTTACCAGAAGAAAATAAAAACATATATTTGTCCTCCAGAAATTTACATGGCGTATCTGTTATAACTGCTTCTGAGTTAAGTACTTATCAGGTAATGAACGCTAATAAGGTAATCTTTTTTGAAAGTTCGGTTGGTAAAATCGAAGAACAATTTAAGATTTAAAGGGGATAAGTAATGGATATTTTGATAAAACCCATAGTGACAGAAAAGATGACGGAACAGGCTGAAAAGCTGAACCGTTATGGATTTCTCGTTCGCAGAGAAGCGGATAAGAAACAAATCAAACAAGCAGTTGAAGAACTGTATAATGTGAGTGTATCTTCGATTAATACCATGGTTTATGGTGGCAAAAATAAAAGCCGCTATACAAAAGCCGGAGTTATTAGTGGAAGAACAGCTGCATATAAAAAAGCAGTTATTACATTGGTTGATGGAGATGCAATTGATTTTTACAGTAATATATAATAATAGGAAATGGCAGTAAGAAAATTAAAACCAGTTACTCCGGGTCAAAGGCACAAAATTATTGGAGCTTTTGATACCGTTACTGCATCAACGCCTGAGAAATCATTGTTGAAGCCCATGCAGAAGTCCGGTGGCCGTAATAGCCAGGGACGCATGACAATGAGGTATATAGGTGGAGGGCACAAGAAGAGATACCGCGCGATTGATTTCAAACGCGAAAAAGACGGTATCCCTGCGCGTGTAGAGTCTATTCAGTACGACCCGAACCGTACTGCTCGTATCGCACTGTTGGTTTATGCCGATGGTGAAAAAAGATACATGCTGGCTCCCAACGGATTGCAAGTTGGACAGACAGTATTGAGCGGTACCGGAGTTGCTCCTGAGGTAGGAAACTCACTTCCACTTAAAGAAATTCCTCTAGGTACTATTGTACACAATATTGAGCTTCAACCTGGACAAGGTGGCGTAATGGTGCGAAGTGCAGGAACCTATGCACAGTTGACCTCTCGCGAAGGAAAGTATGCAATTGTAAAACTACCTTCTGGCGAATCTAGAATGGTACTCGTCGCTTGCCGAGCTACAGTTGGTACTGTTGGAAACACAGAGCATAACCTGGAAAGATCTGGAAAAGCAGGTCGCTCTCGTTGGTTAGGAAGAAGACCACGCGTACGTGGTGTTGTGATGAACCCTGTCGATCACCCAATGGGTGGTGGTGAAGGACGTTCATCAGGAGGACACCCTCGTTCACGCAAAGGCTTGTTAGCTAAAGGTTATAAAACCCGTGCTAAGAAAAAGTCTTCCAATAGGTACATTGTAGAAAAACGCAAGAAATAATTAAAGGAGTAGGATATGAGTCGTTCACTAAAAAAAGGCCCTTTTATTGCATATAAGCTTGAGAAAAAAGTTGATGTAATGAATGAATCAGGAAAAAAGTCTGTAATCAAGACTTGGGCCAGAGCATCAGTAATCTCTCCCGACTTTGTAGGGCACACTATCGCAGTTCATAACGGGAATAAATTTATTCCGGTTTACGTAACTGAAAACATGGTTGGCCACAAGCTTGGCGAATTTGCACCTACAAGAACTTTTAGGGGACATGCCGGTAACAAACGATAAGGCATGAGATTCTCATTAACTATTAAAAGAATTTACGATGGGTGCTAGAAAAAGAAATAGAGCAAATGAGCTGAAAGAAGCTCGGAAATCACAATACTTCGCTGTACTGAAAGATTGCCCTACTTCACCACGAAAAATGAGGCTTGTTGCCGATATGGTTCGCGGAATGGAAGTAAACAAGGCACTAGATGTACTGAAGTTTTCTTCAAAGGAAGCTTCTCGCAAAGTTGAGAAACTGTTGATGTCTGCCATTGCAAACTGGCAGGCTAAAAACGAGGGAGCTCGTTTGGAAGAAAGCAATTTGTATGTGAAAACGATCGCTGTTGATTCAGGACGTCAGTTAAAACGTCTTCGCCCGGCTCCACAAGGCCGTGCACACCGAATTCGCAAGCGTTCTAACCACGTTACACTTTGCGTTGATAGTAAGAATCTAGAAAACGATAACGAATAAATAGTAATACATGGGACAGAAAGTTAATCCAATCAGTAATCGTTTAGGGATCATCCGAGGATGGGATTCCAACTGGTTCGGTGGAAACGACTATGGTGATAAGCTGGTTGAAGATACCAAGATCCGTGAATACTTGAATGCCCGTTTGGCAAAAGCAAGTATTTCAAGGATCATTATCGAAAGAACCTTGAAGCTGATTACCATTACCGTTCACACGTCAAGACCCGGTATTATTATTGGCAAAGGTGGTCAGGAAGTTGACAAATTGAAAGAGGAGTTGAAGAAGATCACCAGCAAGGAAGTTCAGATCAACATCTTTGAGATTAAAAGACCTGAGCTTGATGCACGTATCGTTGCTAATAATGTTGCACGTCAAATTGAAGGTAAAATTGCTTACCGACGTGCTACAAAGATGGCGATTGCCTCTACGATGAGAATGGGTGCGCAAGGAATTAAAATTTTAGTTTCCGGTCGTTTGAACGGTGCTGAAATGGCGCGCTCTGAAATGTATAAAGACGGTCGTACTCCTTTGCACACACTAAGAGCTGATATTGATTATGCTCTTGCCGAAGCTTTAACAAAAACCGGTTTAGTCGGTGTTAAAGTTTGGATTTGTAAAGGCGAAGTCTATGGAAAGCGTGATCTTTCTCCAAACCTGGGACAGAAAAACACTCAAGGTGGTCCTCGTGGTGGTGGCAGAAGTGGCGGTTTCAGAAAGAAAAGAAAATAATTCGAAAACCTTTTAATTGAAAAAGGATGTTACAGCCGAAAAAGACAAAATTTAGAAGAGTCCAAAAAGGACGAATGAAAGGGAATGCCCAACGTGGTACAGAACTAGCATTCGGATCTTTTGGTATAAAGTCGTTGCAAAGTTCATGGCTTACCGGGCGCCAAATTGAGGCAGCCAGGGTTGCGGTAACTCGTCACATGCAACGTCAGGGTCAAATTTGGATCCGCATTTTCCCAGATAAACCGATTACCAAGAAGCCTGCAGAAGTACGTATGGGTAAAGGTAAAGGTGCTCCTGAAGCATTCGTAGCGCCGGTTACTCCGGGGCGTATTTTAATCGAAGCAGACGGTGTTCCATTCGAAATGGCGAAAGAAGCTTTACGTTTGGCAGCACAAAAGCTACCGGTTACTACGAAGTTTGTTGTTAGACGTGACTATGTTGAATCTATTAAAGAAGATTAATGATGAAAGCATCAGAAATTAAAGAATTAACAGACAAGGAAATTCTGGAAAGAATCCAATTGGAAAAGGAAACCTTGACACGTCTAAATATGAATCATGCAGTTTCACCGCTGGATAACCCGATGAAAATCACGGAAACCCGCAAGAACATTGCACGCCTTCAGACCATCAAGCGTCAAAGGGAATTGAATCAAAATCAGAATTAATTTGTAGTAATGGAAGCAAGAAATCTGAGAAAAGAACGTGTTGGCGTTGTCGTGAGCGACAGTATGGAGAAAAGTATTGTTGTTGCTGTTAAACGAAAAGAAAAACACCCGATTTACGGGAAATTCGTTAACAAGACGACTAAATTGTACGCCCACGACGAAACAAACACTTGCAGCGTTGGTGATACTGTAAAGATCATGGAAACACGACCTTTGAGTAAAAGCAAACGTTGGAGATTAGTTGAAATTATTGAAAGAGCTAAGTAATCATGATACAACAGGAATCAAGATGTTCAGTTGCCGATAACAGTGGTGCCAGAGAGGTGCTTTGTATTCGCGTTTTAGGCGGTACGAAAAAGCGCTATGCATCACTAGGCGATAAGGTTGTTGTGACTGTAAAAAGTTCAATTGCCGGTAGTGATTTGAAAAAAGGAACTGTGTCTAAAGCCATTGTTGTTCGCACTAAAAAAGAAGTACGTCGTCAGGATGGATCTTATATCCGTTTCGATGATAATGCGGTCGTTTTATTGAACAACACAGGCGAAATGCGCGGAACTCGTATTTTTGGCCCTGTTGCAAGGGAACTTCGTGATCAAAACATGAAAATTATTTCGCTTGCACCTGAAGTGCTTTAATGCATAATATTAAAACAAAATGCAGACAAAATTACACATTAAAAAAGGTGACACCGTTGTTGCTATTGCCGGAAACGATAAAGGAAAACAAGGCAGTGTTCTCGAAGTGTTTCGGGAAAAAAGCAGAGCAATTGTGGAGGGTGTTAATATGGTGAAAAAACACACAAAACCTAATGCGGAAAATCCGCAGGGAGGTATTGTTGAAAAGGAAGCACCAATCCACATCTCGAACCTAATGCACGTTGACCCCAAAGAAGGTGGGAAGACACGCATCGGTCGTAAACTCACCGACAGCGGTAAACTAGTACGTTATTCTAAAAAATCTGGAGAGGAGATTAAGTAATGGCTTATACACCAACACTTAAGAAAAAATATTCGGAAGAAGTCATTCCTGCTTTAAAGAAGGAATTTGACTATAAATCTGTTATGCAGGTTCCGAAATTAGAGAAAATTGTTCTAAACCAAGGAGTTGGAGCTGCTATCGCCGACAAAAAAATCATTGAAGTTGCCACAGAGGAAATGACAATGATTGCCGGTCAAAAAGCAGTCCAAACCAAATCGAAGAAGGACATCTCTAACTTTAAATTGAGGAAAAAAATGCCGATCGGTGTACGTGTGACACTGAGAAAAGAGAGAATGTACGAATTTCTTGAAAGGCTGATCAACATTTCTTTGCCACGTATTCGTGACTTTAGAGGTATTGAGAGTAAAATGGACGGACAAGGAAATTACACACTTGGAATTCCTGAGCAAATTATTTTTCCGGAGATCAATATTGACAAGGTTAACCGTATTAACGGTATGAACATTACTTTTGTTACCACTGCAGATTCTGATGAAGAAGGTTTTGCTTTATTGAAAGAGTTAGGTTTACCTTTTAAAAACGTAAAAAAGAACTAAGTTATGGCTAAAGAATCAATGAAAGCCCGCGAAGTAAAAAGGGCGAAGCTTGTTGAAAAATACGCCGATAAAAGGGCTCAGCTTAAAGCAGAAGGTGATTACGTAGGTTTGCAAAAACTACCTAAGAATTCATCAAAGGTACGCATGCACAATCGTTGCAAATTAACTGGACGTCCAAAAGGCTATATGCGCCAATTTGGAATTAGCCGGATTAATTTCCGCGAAATGGCCTCTGAAGGTTTAATTCCAGGTGTTAAAAAAGCAAGTTGGTAAATAATAATTACAAAAGTAATGAGTAAAATTACAGACCCGATAGCAGATTTTTTGACACGCGTTCGTAATGCACAATCTGCAAAACAACGTGTTGTTGATATCCCTGCGTCAAATATAAAAAAGGAAATGACCAAAATCCTGAAGGATAAAGGTTATATTTTGAACTACAAGTTTGAAGATGATGTAAATTACCAAGGTAGCATTAAAATTGCCTTGAAATATCATCCTGAAACAAAGCAGCCAGCCATCAAATCAATCAAAAGAATCAGTAAGCCTGGTTTGAGACAATATTGCGACAGCGATAATATCCCTCGTGTATTGAATGGTTTGGGAGTTGCAATCATATCAACCTCCCGAGGAGTGATTTCTGACAAAGAAGCACGCGACCTCAATATAGGTGGTGAAGTTTTATGTTACGTTTATTAATAAGGAGGAATAGTAATGTCAAGGATAGGTAAATTACCAATCGAAATACCAGCCGGAGTAACCATTAACGTTTCCAACGAAAATGTAGTAAGCGTTAAAGGAAAACTTGGCGAGCTTTCGCAAAAGGTAGACCCGGAAATTGAAGTAGCCATTGAAGACAACCAAGTTGTAGTTAAGCGACCAACTGACCAAAAAAGACATCGTGCATTGCACGGTCTTTACCGTTCATTGGTTAGCAACATGGTACTTGGTGTTTCCGAAGGTTATGAAATTAAATTGGAACTTGTTGGTGTAGGTTATCGTGCCGAAAACCAAGGGCAACTGTTAGACTTGGTACTTGGGTACTCTCACCATACATACCTGCATCTTCCTGAAGAGGTTAAGGTTGAAGCTGTAACCGATAAAAGAAACAATCCAATTGTAACTTTAAAAAGCTGTGACAAACAGTTAATCGGTCAAGTTGCTGCCAAAATACGTTCATTCAGAGCACCAGAACCATACAAAGGAAAAGGTGTGAAGTTTGTCGGTGAAGAATTAAGACGTAAAGCTGGTAAATCAGCCGCTGCTAAATAGTAAAATTTGAAACCATGGCTTTAACGAAACACAAAAGAAGATATAGAATTAAAAAGAGAATCCGGAAAATCGTAACCGGAACTTCTGAAAGACCACGTTTAAGTGTATTTAGAAGCAACAAGCAAATCTACGCCCAATTGGTTAACGATTTGGACGGAAGCACTTTGCTTGCGGTCTCTTCATTGAATAAAGAAATCAGCGAACAAGAAGGCAATAAAGTAAATCAAGCTGCATTAGTTGGAAAAGCATTAGCTGAAAAAGCGAAAACAGCCGGAATTGAAAATGTTGTGTTCGATCGTAATGGATATTTGTATCACGGTAGAGTAAAACAATTAGCTGAAGCTGCCCGTGAAGGTGGCCTTAAATTTTAATGATTATGGCAGGAAGTATTAAGAAAGTCAAAACAACAGACATTGAACTTAAGGACCGTTTGGTTGCAATTAATCGTGTAACCAAAGTGACCAAAGGGGGTAGAACTTTCAGCTTTTCAGCAATTGTTGTAGTAGGTAACGAAGACGGCATTGTTGGATGGGGACTTGGTAAAGCAAGTGAAGTAACTACCGCGATTGCAAAAGGTGTGGACGCTGCGAAGAAGAATTTAGTAAAAATTCCTATTCACAAAGGAACAATCCCACATGAGCAACTCGCCAAATTTGGTGGTGCCCGCGTATTCTTAAAACCTGCATCATCAGGTACCGGAGTAAAAGCCGGTGGTGCGATGCGTGCAGTATTGGAGAGTGTTGGAGTACATGACATCCTAGCAAAGTCAAAAGGATCGTCAAACCCTCACAACCTGGTTAAAGCAACATTCAACGCATTACTCGAACTGAGAGATGCTTATACCGTTGCCGAACACCGTGGAGTTTCTTTAGGAAAAGTATATAAAGGATAGGAACTATGGCTAAGATAAAAATTACTCAAGTAAAAAGTAAAATTGGTTCCAACAAAGTGCAGAAAGCAACAATCGAAGCACTTGGAATTAAGAAATTGAATCACTCTGTTGAAAAAGAAGCCACTCCTCAAATTTTGGGGATGGTTAGCAAAGTGAGCCATTTGTTGAAAGTTGAAGAAATTTAAAATAGTTTAAGCTAACAATTATGGATTTAAGTAATCTTAAACCTGCAGCAGGATCCGTAAAAAAGGATAAGCGTATTGGTCGTGGCCAAGGCTCCGGACGTGGTGGTACTTCAACACGTGGTCATAAAGGAGCTCAGTCAAGATCAGGATATAGCCGTACACGCGGTTTCGAGGGTGGTCAAATGCCATTGCAACGCCGTGTGCCTAAGTTCGGATTCAAGAATATAAACAGGGTAGAATATAAAGCCATTAACCTGGATTCTATACAAATATTAGCCGAAAGCAAAAAGCTTACGGCTATTGATGTGGAGGTATTGGTTGGTGCCGGTCTGGCTGCTAAAAACGACCGGGTAAAGATTTTAGGAAACGGCGAGTTGAAGTTGAAATTAAATGTGAAAGCACATGCCTTTTCTGAATCAGCAAAAGCAGCTATCGAAAAACTAGAAGGAACCACAGAAACACTCTAACCTGATGAAAAAATTTATCGAAACCCTAAAGAATATTTATAAGATTGAAGACTTAAGGTCTCGTTTGGGAATTACACTATTCTTTCTTTTAATATACCGATTAGGATCGTTTGTAGCCTTACCTGGCATAGACCCGGCACAGCTGGGAGAATTGAAAAACCAAACTTCAGATGGGTTGCTGGGGTTATTGGATATGTTTTCAGGAGGGGCTTTTTCAAACGCATCTATTTTCGCTTTAGGGATTATGCCTTACATTTCAGCTTCGATTGTGATTCAGTTGATGGGAATAGCCGTCCCATATTTTCAACGATTACAAAAAGAAGGTGAATCAGGAAGAAGAAAAATTAACCAGATAACCCGTTATCTGACTGTGTTAATTTTGCTATTCCAGGCACCTGCGTATTTGACTAACTTGACGTATCAATTACCAGAATCGGCTTTTGCAGTTCAAGGTGTGATGTTCACAGTAACATCAACCATAATTCTGTGTGCTGGATCTATGTTTGTTATGTGGTTGGGAGAGCGCATTACCGATAATGGGATAGGGAATGGTATATCACTGATTATCATGATTGGTATTATTGCCAATTTGCCTGGAGCTATTGTGCAGGAATTCGTTTCCCGTATTGAGCAAGCAGGTGGAGGTATGGTTATGTTCCTTGTTGAGTTTGTTTTACTATTTGTTGTTTTCATGCTAACGATTCTTTTGGTACAAGGTACCCGCAGAATACCAGTTCAGTATGCAAAACGTATTGTAGGAAACAAACAATACGGAGGAGTACGTCAGTATATACCTTTGAAAGTGAATGCTGCCGGAGTTATGCCAATTATCTTCGCGCAAGCAATCATGTTCGTTCCAATGAGTATTGCAGGGTTTGCCAATTCGGAAAGTTTAAGCGGTTTTGCGGCTGCATTCGCTGATAACACCGGGTTTTGGTATAACTTCACTCAATTTGTACTGGTCATATTGTTTACGTACTTTTACACGGCAATTACAGTAAATCCAGTGCAGATGGCCGAAGATATGAAGAAGAATGGCGGCTTTATTCCTGGAGTTAAACCCGGAAAGAAAACAGTTGAATTCTTAGATACGGTCATGTCTCGTATTACGTTGCCAGGGTCAATTTTCCTTGGATTTGTAACTATTTTGCCGGCTTTTGCGATGATTGCCGGGATCAATACACAGTTCGCCTATTTTTATGGCGGTACTTCACTGTTGATTTTGGTAGGTGTTGTTTTAGATACTTTACAGCAAATTGAAAGTCACTTGTTGATGCGTCACTATGATGGGTTGATGAAATCAGGCCGAATCAAAGGACGTACCGGTGGAGCGGGTTCAATGATGTAATTGTAAAAACAAGAGCAAAAAGAATTAAAACTTAATTTTTTATGGCAAAACAGCCTTCAATAGAACAAGACGGAACAATTATCGAAGCATTATCAAATGCCATGTTTAGAGTTGAACTTGAAAACGGGCACGTGATAACAGCACATATCTCTGGTAAAATGCGAATGCATTATATCAAAATTCTTCCAGGTGATAAAGTGAAAGTGGAGATGTCTCCATACGACTTGACCAAAGGAAGGATTACTTTTAGATATAAAAATTAAAGTACGAAATAATGAAAGTAAGAGTATCCATTAAGAAGCGCAGCGCCGACTGCAAAATAGTACGCAGAAAAGGCCGTTTGTACGTGATCAACAAAAAGAATCCGAAGTTCAAACAGCGTCAGGGATAATTAATTAACTTTGTAAAAAATTTATTTATGGCTCGTATTGTTGGAGTTGATATTCCTAATAATAAAAGAGGAGAAGTTGCACTGACTTACATCTACGGAATTGGAAGTAGTCGTGCAAACATGGTCCTTGCCACTGCTGGAGTTGATCCAAATGTGAAAGTTCAAGATTGGACTGATGACCAATTTGCAGCTATTCGTTCTGCGATCAATGATAATTTCAAAGTAGAAGGTGAACTTCGCTCTGATAACCAGTTGAACATTAAACGACTGATGGATATCGGTTGTTATCGTGGTATTCGCCACCGTATCGGTCTTCCTGTACGCGGACAAAGTACAAAAAACAATGCCCGTACCCGTAAAGGAAGAAAGAAAACTGTAGCTAATAAGAAAAAAGCCACTAAATAATTAATTGAATTATGGCAAAAAAGACAAGTTCCAGTAGGAAAAGAGTTGTTAATGTGGAAGCTACCGGTCAGGCGCATATTCATTCTTCATTCAATAATATCATTATCTCATTGACTAATAGTAACGGAGAAGTTATCTCTTGGTCATCAGCTGGTAAAAAAGGTTTTAGAGGATCGAAGAAGAATACACCTTATGCTGCTCAGGTAGCCTCTGAAGAATGTGCAAAAACTGCATATGATCTAGGCCTAAGAAAGGTTAAAGTATTTGTGAAAGGACCAGGAAATGGTCGTGAATCAGCTATTCGAGCTATTAATAGCGTGGGCATTCAAGTGAGTGAAATCGTTGATGTTACACCATTGCCACACAATGGTTGCCGCCCATCGAAAAGAAGACGTGTTTAATATTTTAACGAAAAAGTAATGGCTAGATATACAGGACCAAAAACGAAAATCGCAAGAAAATTTGGTGAACCAATTTTCGGACCCGATAAAGTACTTGAAAAGAAGAACTACCCACCAGGTATGCATGGGCAAACTGGTCGCAGACGTAAAAAGTCTGAATATGGTGTTCAGTTAAAAGAAAAGCAAAAGGCGAAATATACTTACGGTGTTTTAGAGAAGCAATTCTCGAACTTGTTTAAGAAAGCATCAGCAGCAAAAGGTGTTACCGGTGAGGTATTGCTTCAACTGCTGGAAGCAAGATTGGATAACGTTGTTTTCCGTCTTGGATTAGCTGCTTCTCGTGCAGGTGCCCGTCAGTTAGTGACTCATAAACACATCATGGTAAATGGAGAATTAGTTAATATTCCTTCATTTCAACTTCGTCCGGGCGATATTATTAGCGTGCGCGAAAAATCAAAATCATTGGAAGTAATTTCTGATGCGCTGACTTCGCACCGTTACAATAAATACGCCTGGTTGGAATGGGATGGCGCTCAAATGAGCGGTAAGTTTTTAAATCGCCCAGAGCGGGAAGAAATTCCTGAAAATATCAAAGAACAACTTATTGTAGAGTTGTATTCTAAATAATAAATTACTCAGTATTATTATGGCAATATTAGCGTTCCAAAAACCTGACAAAGTAATAATGGTCGAATCTGATGAGAAATTCGGTAAATTCGAATTTCGTCCATTGGAGCCCGGTTATGGTATCACAATCGGTAATGCTCTTCGTCGGATCCTATTGTCGTCTTTAGAAGGTTATGCAATTACAACGCTCAAAATCGAAGGCGTTGATCATGAATTTGCAACTGTTAAAGGGGTGATGGAAGATGTTACTGAAATCATTCTTAACCTGAAGCAAATTCGTTTCAAGCGCGAAGTTGAAGATTTTGACAGCGAGAAAGTTTCTATTTCGATTAGCGGTCAAGAAGAATTTACTGCTGGCGACATCAACAAGTTTATGACTGGCTTTAGGGTGTTAAATCCTGAATTGGTTATTTGCCGGATGGAAGCTGATGTTAAATTGCAGGTGGAATTAACAATCAACAAAGGCCGAGGCTATGTGCCCAGCGCTGAAAATAAGCCTGTAGATGCTGAGTTTGGTTTAATTCCGATCGATTCAATCTTCACACCAATTAAAAATGTGAAGTATGCTGTTGAGAACTATCGTGTGGAGCAAAAGACTGACTATGAAAAGTTAATCTTAGACATCCAGACTGATGGCTCAATTCATCCTAAAGATGCTTTAAAAGAAGCTGCTAAAATTCTGATTTATCACTTCATGCTCTTCTCTGATGAGAAAATTACATTAGACTCTGATGAGAAATTCGCAAACGAAGAGTTTGACGAAGAAGTGCTTCATATGCGTCAGTTATTGAAAACCAAGTTGGTTGATATGGACCTTTCGGTTCGTGCTCTTAACTGTTTGAAAGCTGCTGATGTTGAAACTTTAGGTGAGCTGGTTACCTACAATCGTAATGACTTATTGAAGTTTAGAAACTTCGGTAAAAAGTCGTTGACGGAGTTGGATGACCTTCTTAACAACTTGAATCTAACGTTCGGAATGGACATTAGTAAGTATAAACTTGACAAGGAATAAGCAGAAATGAGACATAATAAAAAATTCAACCATCTTGGAAGGAAGACTGCTCATCGGAAGGCCATGTTGTCAAATATGGCAAACTCTCTGATTTTCAGTAAGCGAATTACTACTACGGTAGCTAAAGCTAAAGCACTGAAGATGTACGTTGAACCGCTTATTACAAAAGCAAAAAATGACACAACCCATTCACGCCGTATTGTATTCAGCGTATTGAAAAGCAAAACTGCAGTTGCAGAGTTGTTTAGAGATGTAGCTGATAAAGTAGGCGAACGCCCGGGAGGATACACACGTATTCTGAAAACCGGTAACCGTTTGGGAGACAATGCTGAAATGTGTGTTATTGAATTAGTTGATTACAACGAGAACTTGTTATCGGCTAAAGAAGATAAGCCTAAAAAACGTCGCTCACGCCGTGGTGGTGCTAAAAAATCTTCTGAAGATACTGCTGCAACTCAACCGAAGAAAAAGGAAGTTGCCGAACCAAAAGCTGAAGCTGTTGTAGAAGAGCCAAAAGCAGAGGAAGTGAAAGAAAAAGCTGCCGCTGAAGAAGTAAAGGAGCCTGCAAAAGAGGAACCAAAAGCTGATGACGAAGAAAAGAAAACCGAATAACATCGGTTATCAAAATAGCTTAAAAAAGAAGAGCTGACCATTTGGTCAGCTCTTCTTTTTTCACGAATAACGCAAACGCTCAGGCTTTATCAGCCTAAGTAATGCTTTAGTTTCTCATTCAGCTCTTTTGCTTGAATAGGTTTGACGAGATAATCAGTGGCTCCTAAATCAAAACATCGTTGCCTGTCAGCATCGGCAGTGCTGGTGGTGCAAAAAATGATCGGAGTTTTGTTGTTGATGTTGTCATTTAACGATCTTATTTGCCGGGTTATTTCTGCCCCATCAATCAAAGGCATCCATAAATCCATCAGGATTAGATCGTATTTGTTGACTTTTGAAAGACGCAAAGCTTTTGGACCTTCATCAGTCGTATCTACTTCATAATCTCCTCGTAACGAGTAGAACAGAAATTTCAGATTTATTGGATTGTCATCAACAACTAAGATTTTCAAACCTATTTGTTTTAATCTATTAAGTACATGGATAAAGTTAGGTATATAAGTGACGAAATTCCCTTATTTTTGCTAACTGATAATTGGCTTACGGTAGCTGATAAAGTGGTTTAGATTTAATACTAATGAAATAATCAAGATATGGCAGACGATAAACAAATCATTTTCTCGATGCATCGGGTAAGTAAAACTTTCCCTCCGCAGAAACAAGTACTTAAAGATATCTCGCTTTCTTTTTTCCTTGGAGCGAAGATTGGAATTATTGGGTTAAACGGTTCCGGTAAATCAACCTTACTCAAGATCATTGCAGGGCTCGAAAAATCATACCAGGGAGAGGTCGTTTTTTCTCCCGGATACACGGTTGGTTATTTGGAGCAGGAACCTCATCTCGATCCGGAAAAGACGGTTAAGGAAATCGTCGAAGAAGGTGTTCAGGAAGTTGTTGATGTGTTAAAAGCGTACGAAGACGTAAACCTTAAATTCGCCGAGCCCGAAGTGCTGGAAGATCCGGATAAGATGGAAGCCTTAATATCGGAGCAGGAAAAACTACAGGAAAAGATTGACCGATTTGACGCCTGGAACCTGGACACGAAATTAGAACGGGCAATGGATGCGTTGCGCTGTCCTCCCGGAGAACAAAAGGTTGGAGAGCTTTCAGGAGGCGAACAGCGTCGGGTGGCTTTGTGCCGCTTGCTACTAAAAGAGCCCGATGTCTTATTGCTCGATGAACCAACCAACCACTTGGATGCCGAATCGGTACAATGGTTGGAACTGCACCTGCAACAATACAAGGGAACCGTAATTTGTATTACGCACGACCGGTACTTCCTTGACAATGTGGCCGGATGGATTTTAGAACTTGATCGGGGAGAGGGCATTCCCTGGAAAGGAAATTACTCATCCTGGTTAGAGCAAAAATCAAAGCGACTGGCGCAGGAAGAGAAGCAAACGTCGAAACGACAGAAGACCCTGCAACGCGAGCTTGAGTGGATTAAAATGGCTCCAAAGGCGCGACATGCAAAAGCAAAAGCTCGTTTGAATGCCTACGACCAATTGATGAGTGAAGATACCAAGCAAAAGGAAGAAAAGCTGGAGATCTTTATCCCGAACGGACCTCGCTTAGGTGAAAAAGTAATTGAAGCGCATCAGGTAGCGAAAGGATTTGGCGACCGCTTGTTGTTTGATGACCTTGATTTTGTTTTGCCTCCAAACGGCATTGTTGGCGTAATTGGGCCTAACGGTGCCGGTAAAACAACCTTGTTTAAGTTGATCATGAAACAGCTTGAAGCCGATAAAGGGACGTTTGAAGTTGGTGATACCGTGAAAATCTCGTACGTCGATCAATCTCACGCTGCGATCGATCCGGACAAAACAGTTTATCAGGTTATTTCGGGTGGAAATGAACTGATCCAAATGGGTAACCGACAACTAAATGCGCGTGCCTATGTGTCGCGGTTTAACTTTGGCGGAGCAGACCAGGAGAAAAAATGTGGCGTACTTTCGGGTGGTGAGCGTAACCGACTTCATTTAGCCATGGCTTTAAAAGAGGAAGGCAATGTACTGCTACTCGATGAGCCAACCAACGATATTGACGTCAACACCTTACGGGCACTGGAAGAAGGACTGGAAAGCTTTGCCGGTTGTGCCGTGGTAATTTCCCACGACCGTTGGTTCCTGGATCGTATAGCGACCCATATCCTGGCTTTCGAGGGAGATTCACACGTTCATTATTTTGAAGGGAGTTACTCCGAGTACGAAGAGAACAAAAAGAAACGTTTAGGCGACGAAGGCCCACACCGAATTAAGTATCGAAAACTGGTGAAATAGCTTTCTAAAGCTCACCAAAAAAATCAGAACCTGAGATATCCCTTTATTGCATCTTTAAGCAATAAGGGGATTTTTGTATAAACGCCCTGCTTTCGGATATGCGTCCGGTCTTGGTTCTTCAGGTTGGGTAGTAACTCAACGATTAGCCCGAACGCTTGCGAAAACGAGCTTATGAAGCTTATGCTGTCCTACTTCGGAAAAGTTGCCCGATATCGCTACTGTGGCTGGTCGTTCTTTTTCAATATTTTAACGATCCGGTTATACATTATTTCTGACATATTCCAATTGTAGCCATCAAAGTTTACCGTGTTTGTAAATTGAATGACGACCGCATCTATATCCTTATGATATTTGGCAATCGTTTGGTATCCCGGTATCAGGCCTGTGTGCTCATACTTATAAATGGAAGAATAAATTTCTTGTTCTTTTTTATCTCTAAAAACAGAGCCATCATTTAACGCTCGGATAAATTTGCTCAAATCTTCTGCTGTTGCCAGTATCGAGCCAATATTATTCGTTTTTAAATCCGTATCATAACCCACATAATAGCCACTCATCACATCATCAATGTTTACATCCTGAATAGAGCCAAAAGTATGCTTGAGATTCAGTGGGTTTAAAATTTCCTCTTGAATATATTGGAATGTAGCATACCCAAGTACTCGGTTCATTATCCGGCCTAGTAATAAGTAATTGGTGTTGGAATATTCATAATCTTCGCCGGGTTTAAAGTTGGCGGGTTTATCCAACACCAAAGCAAGGTTTTCATCTGCTGTCTCTTTTGGAGCCACCCAATACATATAGGTGTCCGTATAGTTCGGAATACCACTTCTATGGGTAACCAACATTCGCAACGTGATGTTATCTGCGTATTCTATTCTGCCATTTAATTCGGGCAAATAATCTGCGAGTGTCTTGTCTAAAGATAATTTTCCATCAGACACCAGCTTTGTAACCGCCAGGGCGTTATACAATTTACTCACACTTGCAATTTTAAATAAGGCATTGGGGTCGGCCGGAATTCTGTTTTCTCTGTTTTTATATCCCGATGTGTAAAATTCTGATTGATTCCCTTTTCTGTTGACACAAACAACAATACCATCAAATCCGTAATCTGCAGCTTTATCTACTTGCTCCTGAGTGGTATTGGGTAGTGGCATGATCCAAGCTGTTACAATCGGCCACGGAACAAAATACAATGAGATTATTGTTCCCAAGAACAATAAAATTCTAACGATTTGTTTTGATTTCTTTTTAGTCATTCTAATTTTGGTACGTTACTGAAAGCTCTGAAAACGTTGAAACGTAAGTTCCATCGAATTCCATTAAAATTGGAAATTCTGATGAGATGAAGGTACATATTTCCTTTGTTAAAGGATAATGTCTGTATATATCGTATCCAAACCTATTATATCATTATGGGCTATCAATTAGTTTGATAAAAGTTGACTGCATCATAAGAGCCTTATGAATTGAGAGGTTCACGTACTGTTTGAGAGAAGTTAGGAGGGGAATTCCACTGGCTTAACAGACTATGTGCTGTTGTTATTTATTTTTTCTTCAAATCGTTTCTTTATCGTTCTAACTATTGAGCGATTACTCAAAAAATGAAAAGGTGAGACTCCTGCAAAAAACGAATAGGCAACACTATTAACCAAAATATCAGATTCATCATAAATAATTGTCACTTGTCGACCACCATTATACAGATATTCTGATGATGGAGTCAAGATTGTCATGTCCCGATTACTAATTTCTGAGTCCCATTTTAGTTCACTTATTATCTCATTGATATATTGTTGGTTTATTTCCTTTTTAGTTCCCCTAATTCTTTTCAATCTGTCGGTATTAAATCCAGAGATTGTCAAGCCACCGGCAATTACGATAACAGGAATATAAAACATCCAAGCATTCTCTGTCGAGGAGTATGGGTTGTCAATTGAGAGGACCATTAAATAGGATATTAAAGAAGAAATAAAGATGAATAAAAACAATAGTTTGTCGAGAAAAAGATGAAACCATTTACTTTTATAAACCATTCTATCTTTTTCAATTGATTTTTTAGTATCTATTTTTATGTCTTTGAAATCTAACATTTAATCGATATTTGTCTGTTCTGTTTCAGTCATCGGTGCCTAACGTCTGTGTCAATGACGAGTGTTCTTTATTTACCACGCTGTCTCACTATTGTATCGTGTGGCAGTGAAACAAAACCACGCGAAAGGATTCGAGCGGGAGTAGGAGGCTCCGGATTGTAGTTCAACCCGGGCTCAAAGCTGGGCACTACGTGCCGCTTAAAGCCCTATTTGTTGTGTGCAGTAGTTATTCTAAATATTCATTAATAAACCTTTTCAGAGTATTTGAACTAGTATAAAGACTATAGTTTCTTCTCTCATTCGTTTCTAATTTATGTTCAGTATTGTCGCCATAATCATTTACACTTTTCACTGACAAGAAGTTCGGAGCATAGTCCTTAAATACTTGAGTTGCAGAATAATACAGGCCATATGTCTCCATGTCTAGTCCTTTCACCCCAATATAAACATCATTAATTTCTTTCATTATGGCGCTACTTCTCAGTAATGAACTACCTGTAACTAGGAGTCCTATATGTGCTTTTAAAGGTGACTCAATCTTGCTTTTATGTGGATAGCTTTCCTTGATGCTTTGGATTGCTTTTGATTTTGTATATAGCTCTAGCTGGTTTTTTAGATGCCCATTAATGGAGCATAAGTTATGCATGAATTTTTTATCCTTGCTTTCATCCTTTCTTTCAATCTCAACAATACTATGATAATTGAGCGACTTTTCTGCAATAATTACGTCTCCTATCTTGCATAGATTTTTGTTTCCTGCACAAATGCCAACCATAAAAATATAACGAGGTCGAAAGTTGCTAATGACTTTGGTTGTGAGTGAGGATGCAGCCTCAAGTCCCATACTATAGGGAAACGGTATCAATACCTTAATAGCCTTTTTTTTCGATTGAATTGTTCCTTGATAGTAAATAGTAGAATCATTCTTGTTGAATATTACTGGTTTTATTGAATCTACAATTGACTTAACAGATTCAAACTCATCAGAAGAAGCTGTAATTATTACAGCTTCAAAAAGTCCATGATGTTCCTCAAATTCATGAAAACTTTGATCAATTCCAAGGAGCTCAATTGCCTCTTTCTTAAACTCTTTGCAAGATTGTATAATGTTCCTGAAGTCAGACATAGATTATTCTTACAGCAGATGTTTTTTCATAGCTTTGAAAAAATTCTCATATACTTTTTCATCATCTGTGTCTGGTATAGTCAATTGAATGTTAATGTTTAACGTGACATTTTGCCCCAATTCATTTGTTATTTTTCGGGTAACTGATGGTGTATCTATTGTTGAAGTCGAATCAATTTGTTGTTCGTCACTTTTAGTTTTTGGTGGCACAGACTTGACTGGAGCAGCACTAGCTTTTGTGGGTGATAGTAATCCATCCTTTTCCTCAACAAGATTGGTAAATAACATCATTTCAATCACAGCCCCTGTTCCAGTTTTAACGTAACCTTTCAGTTCTTTACTTAGCGAATAGGCAATATGTGATTGAAAGTCTTCAGTCGTGCGAGGTTTTATTCCGAGTGCTGTTATCATGGACTCCAAGAAATGGTTTGCAACTAGAAATGAATGTAGTATTTTGATAGATTCATCTTCCATGTTGTTTGCAAGCGAAAGACCTAGCTTTTTACCCTCTTCCGTTGCTTCCTTCTTTTTACCTCCAGTTATTATTCCTATCGATTCTAAGAATCCATTATTGGTACTAATGGACGTTTTTGGAATACTAGTTAGTTTGTTCAAATCATCTAATGATGAAGGACTTTTGCTTTTTGCAAAAGCAATTAGAAGTTTCTTCAATTCTGAGAATGAAGAATAGGGTAGTTTAAAGTCTAATTCTGCCATGATTGGTTTATTTTGTTTTTAATTGTGTTAGGCACTGTTTTTTTATGTTTAAGTTGTCAAACCGATTTGCTCAAGTAACATTTTCCCTAAGTATGTAATTCTACGACTGGATGTCTTTGGTTTTCCGGTTGTCTTATTAAAATCTGGGAATCCTGTCTTTCTGTCAAACTGCAAACGACTTTCAATTAATTTAAGTCTCTCTAAATGTTCTTTATAGCTATCTTGAAGTGAAGATTTATTAAATGTTTCTTTATCTGCTCCTTTATATGCACTTATCGGTGTCAAAATATTTTTATGCTTACTCCTGAAAGCAATGTCCCCACTTGTTGTTGGGTCGAGATAAAACCTTAACCAAATAATTTCCAAGTCATTTAACTCTGATAAAAGCTTAAGTAAATATTTTGAATCCTGGAATTCAATTGCTTCATCATTAATTCCGTTTGCAATTATTGAAGCAATATATTTACGTCTTTCATCGGAAGTTGCTCTTGATGCCTGTATAAAACCTTCTTCAATTAAATCAATAAATCTCTCGTCTGATATTAACTCACTTATCTTTTCTGATTGAATTTTAGTAAGTCTTTTATCAAGCTCTTGAATATATTTAGAAAGTCTGTCAATTCTTTGGTTGGGAATTACAGTATCTACAATCTCAGACAATAAACCTCCAGCAAATGGAACAACACCCACTGCAGACTTGGCTATTTTTGCAACAATGTCTGTTTTATTGTTATCAAGATTTGTTTTATCATTCATGCTATTTAGATTTTTCCTGAATAATATCTTTTTTCATTCTTTCAATCAACTCTGATTTTTGGAACGCTTTACTAAAATTAGGAAGAAGTAAACTACGACCAATTTGATAAATATCTTCTTCAGACAAGTCGTCTGTGTCTTTATTGAAGTCAATGTGATAATCTTGTGAGCTTAAATCTGCTTTTAGCTGATTTGCTAGTACAGATTTATTTGAGTCAATATCTACGTTTTTCGTTAGTAAAAATTCCTTTAAAATCATGGTTATTTTATTAATGATGTCGTTTTTTAAAATTGTGCCTAACGATTGAGCAAGTACTCAAAGGTGTTGTTATTTTTTCTATATCGAATTTTATTTCAGTTCTTTTGCTCGATTCATATCCAAGTATCGTTTGAATGTAACGTATGTTTGCGCTTTGTTCCAATAAATGAGTTGCCCGCCTAAGTTTGATTGTGCTCTGAAAATCCATACCGTATTGTTATACAGCGGTACAAGATAGCTAAGTTTACAGAATAATTAATTTTGATAGCGATAATTTAGTTTCATTCAAAATAAGGTCTATTTAACACCCCCCCCCACTTCAAAACCGACTCGAGTCGGTAAAAAGGTAACTGCAGTCGGGTAAATGATAACTTGAGTCAGGAAAATGGTGACTGCAGTTGGGTAAATGATAACTTGAGTCGGTAAAAAGTAAACTTCGCCCGGGTAATGGGTGGGCGAAGTCACCAAAAAGCAAACCGGAGTCAGGGAAATGGTGACTCCAGTCGCTGTTAAACAAACTCGGGTCATGTTTAACTAAACTGCAGTTCTATTCGGGTAGACTGGTTCAGAAATAAGTGTGGGAGCGTGTAGTTAGAATAAAAAAACGAAGATCGTGATGATCCCCGTTTTAGCGCTGAACCGTTTCTGCTTATTCAGGTTGTTCGGCTTGTTTTCGGCTACCATTACTCGAAAATCGCTTTTTCAGGTCCTCGTAAATTGGTTTTGCACCCGGAACACTCATTTTGGCAGCCTGCTTCACCGAGTTGTAATAGGTCAGTGCAGCGGTGTAGCTTTCCGATCCGGCTTCGGTGGTCGTGTCATCCAGGTTTTGGGCCAGTTGCAAAACCGGATGAATAATCGTGTTCAGCTTTTCCCAAACATTCATATCCACATTAAACCCATCGGTATTGAGGTAGGGTGGTGCAAACTGCGGATCGGACTGGCAATAGTCGAGGCATTTCTCCACAAACGGAGCCGTACCATCACTCATTTTAGGTAACGACTTTCGTTCGTCGGCATTTAACGCGATCAGGTAAGGTTGTAACAGGGTTGATAGTTCAGTGACTTTTGTTAGGGCTTCGGTTGCCACATCATCCGGAAGTTGATTGTTGATTTTGTTTTCCATGCGTATGAATTAAAAAATTAGAAAAATGAATTAACAGGTAACAAGTTAGGACATTGAAAGCTGAATGACATAATATTTCCGAAGTGTTTTATGAATGAGCTGTTTTGGGGTGTAAACAAGCCCATTTCTCACACGAACGAACAAAATCAATGTTTTTCAACCCGTTTTTTAGATGAACATTTGATTGGTTTGATGGCCTCTGTTTCCGAAGAAATGTCATTTTTTGAGATTTAGGGGTGAAAAGTCGCAGTGTCCGGTCACAGTATTCAGTAGCGGGTCCTCTACGTCACCAACAGGAGAAAAGCGCGGCCTGCGAGGGTTTTGAACCAGAAAACAAGGAAAGGAAAGTCGCAGTGTCCAGTCACAGTATTCAGTACCAATTCCTCAACTTCACCGATAGGAGAAAAGCGCGATGGCCGTCAAAACGCCCGGACGAGGGTTCGGTTTTGACTTGATTTTTTTGGTTCCTTTTCTCATCCAAGGAGAAAAGGAACTAGGGCTTGGGGCAACGCCCCAACCAATTGGCATAAATTTCGATAGCTATAGAGTCGCATGCAATTGAATTCCAGTAGGCCACAAGGTTCCCTTTAGGGGATTTAGGGGTAAAAAAGCACAACATCCGATTGACACATTTCAAAACCATTTTCCATTATGGCGCATAAAACGTTCACCACAATTCAACACCTATTGATTGCGCCATTTCAACTACTAATGCATTTTCCCCCAGGCGTTGCCTGGGGCTATTATTGTATAACCCTTTCGGGGTAAGGAAAAGAAATGAAATCCCGTCTGGAACGACAAGGCAAAAAAGTCACTGGGGTTTGGGGTGAAACCCCGGTTTTGCTCTTTACCAAAGCTTTTTCGGGTAGTCGCCTTGTTCTGTTAGTTTTTTTACTTGTTCAACTACAAAAGGCTTATCCTCCGGGTAAGTTACTCCAAACCATTGCGAGTCGGCATCCAGCACTTTTGCTTGTGCTTGTCCGGTTCTGATCAATTCAAATACCACGCTCGGGATGTAGAATTCCGATTTTGGAGTCTCCATTTTTTCATCTAAAAACTGCTTAAACTGATTCTCCAAATGTTGGAACAGGCTGGGGTGGAAGCCCCAAAAGTTCATCGATGCAAGCGTGTTGTCGTCTACCACAACTTTGTTATCATTGTCATCTGTAAACGTAATCCGGCCATTCTCCCGGGCAATTTGGTGACGCTCGGTAATCTGCACTAAATTGCTGCTTTCATCGGTTTTGCAAATCCCACGAGAAACCGTGCCAAACTCCGACAAAGTATTTTTTACCTGGTAGCCTACCATGCTGTAGTTATCCGCTGCAACTTCGCTTGTTAAAAAATCAGCTGCTACCCGGAACGATTCACGTCCGTAAAAATCATCAGCATTAATCGCAGCAAATGGTTCTTGAATCACATCTTTAGCCATCAGAATGGCATGTCCGGTTCCCCACGGCTTTTCCCGTCCTTCGGGCAGACTATATCCATCGGGTAAACGATCCAGCTCCTGGTAAACATATTTCACTTCAATGTTACCGTCCAGTTTCCCGGCAAATTGTTTTTTAAAAGCATCAGCGAAACTTTCGCGGATAACGAAAACTACTTTGCCAAATCCGGCACGAATGGCATCAAATATCGAATATTCCAGAATGGTTTCCCCATTAGGACCAATCGGTTCAACTTGTTTCAATCCGCCATAACGGCTTCCCATTCCGGCTGCTAATATTAAGAGTGTGGGTTTTGTATTCATGCTTAATGAGGTGTTAAAATTTTTTGTCGAGTATTTTTTGTTGACCAATGAAGAGCAAGAACCTGTAATGGTTTTCATTGGTTATTTTTGCAATTGAAGAATCCCGGTTATTCCCTGATCAGAATAACGCAGCGTTATAAATTATTTATTCTTTTTTACTCTTTATACCAACTGGCATACATGCCGTAAGCGTTGGCAATACGGTGAATCTCGCCTTCCAGCAGATCAGTACCTATCGATTTTACTTTCTTGGCAGGAATACCGGCATACACACTTCCGGCTTCAACAATGGTTCCTTTGGTAACAACCGATCCGGCAGCAATAATGGTATTGCTTTCTACCACAGCGTTGTCGAGCACCACGGCATTCATTCCAATCATCACATTGTCGTTTATGGTACAGCCATGTATAATTGCCCCATGAGCAATGATGACGTTATTGCCAATGTTGGTTGGCGATTTTTGGTAGGTCGCGTGTATCACCGCACAATCTTGCACGTTGGAGTTTTTGCCTATTTTTATGTAGTGAACATCTCCGCGTATAACTGCACTGTACCAAACGCTACTGTTATCACCAATTTCTACATCACCTA